>DASSXE010000447.1:0-4195 GCA_035704125.1 Arthrobacter sp. | reverse complement strand
GGGGACCTGGGCCGGGTGGCCTCGCTCCGGGTTGACCTGTACGGCTCGCTCGCCGCAACCGGGCACGGTCACGGCACCATGACCGCCATCCTGCTGGGCCTGGAGGGCTACCACCCGGAGAAAATCCTGCCCGAGGAGGTCGAGGAGCGGCTCGCCGCGATCGCCGGGAGCGGAACGCTGCAGCTGGCCGGCGCCGTCGAACTGCCCTACGGGGTACAGGACATGGTGCTGCGGCCCCTCACCATCCTGCCGCGGCACACCAACGGCATGACTTTCACCGTCTCCGACGCCGACGGCGGCCCCCTGCACCGGGCGACGTTCTTCTCCGTCGGCGGCGGCTTCATCGTCCGCGAGGGCGAGGAGGAAGCGGCGCAGCAGGAGCTGGAGGAATCGAAGAAGGAACTCCCGCTGCCTTTCCGCACCGCCGCGGAACTGCTGGAGCACTGCCGGAAGACCTCCCTGCGGATCAGTGACGTCATGCGGGTCAACGAGGAGGACAGCCGCACCGCAGAGGAAATCCGGGACGGCCTGCTGCACATCTACTCCGTCATGGAGGGCTGCGTGGCCGTAAGCCTGAAGCGTGAGGGGCTGCTTCCCGGCGGACTCAAGGTCCGCCGCCGGGCCCCGGACTGGCACGAGCGACTGATGAAGGAAAGCTGCGAGGAGGATCCCGACTACCGGGACCCCAAGTACTGGCAGGAATGGGTGAACCTGATCGCCCTGGCCGTCAACGAGGAGAACGCCTCCGGCGGCCGCGTCGTCACCGCCCCCACCAACGGCGCCGCCGGGATCATCCCCGCCGTGCTCTACTACGCGCTGCACTTTGCCCCGGGCATGGACAAAGCCACCCAGACCGACCGCGACGAAACGATCGTCCGCTTCCTGCTCGCCGCCGGAGCCATCGGGGTCCTCTACAAGGAGCAGGCCTCCATCTCCGGTGCCGAGGTCGGCTGCCAGGGCGAGGTGGGTTCGGCGTCGTCGATGGCCGCCGCCGGTCTGGCCGAGGTCATGGGCGGTACTCCGCAGCAGGTGGAAAACGCCGCCGAAATCGCGATGGAACACAACCTCGGCCTGACCTGCGACCCGATCGGCGGGCTCGTGCAGATCCCCTGCATCGAACGCAACGCCATCGCCGCGGCCAAGGCCATCAACGCCGCCAAGATGGCGCTCTGGGGGGACGGCTCCCACCGGGTCTCGCTCGACGAGGTGATCGTCACGATGCGCGAAACCGGCAAAGACATGAGCTCCAAGTACAAGGAAACCGCGATGGGCGGACTCGCCGTCAACGTCGTCGAATGCTGACCCGCTGACCCGGCGCTGTCCGTCCGGGTGTCCGGGCTCCCGATAGACTTGATGCTGCATGCCAGCCATGCCGCCGAAGCTCGTCCCGCAAAGATTGGATACCGCACCCTTGCGAGAATTCACCGCCCGCTTTGCCTCCGCCGAAGAGGTTGCCAACTGGGACGCCCACGTCACCGCGAACCCCAACGGCGGGAACCTTTTGCAGTCCGAGGCCTTCGCCGAGGTCAAACAGCACTACGGCTGGAAGCCGCTGCACCTGGTCTACGAGACGGCTGACTACACGAGCTACAACCTCATCCTGGAAAAGTCCTTCCCGCTCCTGGGCAAGCTCTGGTACCTGATCAAGGGACCCGATGTCGCCTCCGTGGAGGACCTTCCCGGCATCGCGGCGGCCAACGCCGACTTCGTCAAGCGCGCCCGGCTCGGCGTCTTCGCGATCAAGATCGAACCCGACATCATCCTCTCCGACGACGCCCGGCGCGTCATCGAGGGCGCCGGGCTGGTCAAAACCCACAACCTGCAGCCCAACGACTCCACCGCCTTGCTCGATATCTCGCCCCAGGAAAACCAGCTGCTGCGCAACCTGCACTCCCGCGGCCGGAACGCCGTCCGCCGCGCAATCCGCGAGGGCGTGGAGGTCCACAACGTCGAACCCACCGACGAGAATTTCCGGGCCATGTACTCGCTGATGAGCACCACCGTGGAGACCAAGTCCCACGTCCGGGTCCGTGAGTTCGAGTACTACCAGCGGTTCTGGACCAACTTCCTCAAGCGCGGCCAGGGCCGGCTGCTGTTCGTCTACGAAAACGGCGTGCCCTCCGTCGGCGCCTTCGTCATCAACTACGGGCGCAAGGCAACCTACAAGGACGGCGGCTCGCTGCAGCAGCGCAGCCAGTACGGCGACTCGCACCTGGTCCAGTGGACCGCGATCAACCAGCTGAAAGAACTCGGCTGCACCGAATACGACTTCTGCGGCACCCCGCCGAGTGACAAGCTCAAGGACACGTCCAATCCGTTCCACGGCCTGGGCCTGTTCAAGACGAGCTTCAGCAAGACCGTCACAGACTTCGTCGGCTGCTACGACCAGGTGCTGAACCCGTTGAAGTACAAGGCCTGGACGGCCGCGGGGGAGCGGGTCGCCCGGCAGCTGTACACCCGGCGCACCGGCCAGCAGTTCTACTAACCCGCCTGCAAGTTGAAGTGAGAAGGCCGGTATGAACAAGACACCCGACGGCCGCCGCGGGCCGCAGACGGACGGCCTGCCCCGCACCGAGCCGATGTCGGCCATGCAGGTGCGCCAGAACGCCGCCGCCAAACGTATGCTCCGCCGCCTGGTCCAGGGCGAGAACCCGCCGACGGCTCCGCTGAGCATCGTCGACCGGCTGGCCGGCAGCCCCTACGCCAACCCGATGATCCAGGTCGGCGGCGTGGACGCCTCGGCGCGCAAGACCATCGACTTCGCGTTGAAGCTGGCGGAGTCAATGTTCCGGTACGGCGCCGGTGCCCTTGAGGTGGAGACCAGCATCATTGCCGTCACCGCCGCGCTGGGGCTGAAGAACATCGAGGTCGACATCACCAACCAGTCGGTGGCGATCAACTATGCCCCCCGGGACCAGACGCCGCTCTCGCTGCTGCGCGTGGTGCGCTCTTGGACCAACAACTACGCCGGCCTGGCCGAGGTGCACCAGCTGGTGACGGACATCGTGGCCGGCGGCGTCGGCCGTGAAGAGGCTGCCCGGCGGCTCGAGGAGATCACGCACAGTTCCAAGCCGTTCCCGCGCTGGATGGTCACCGTAGCCTTCGGCGTCTTCTCCGCAGTGTTCGTGGCAGTTCTGGGCGGCGGGATCGCCGCGTCCGGCATCGCCTTCCTCTCCAACCTCCTGGTCAGCCTGCTGGCGCGGCAGCTGGGCCGCTGGCGCACGCCGGACTTCTTCATCACCGCCGCGTGCTCCTTCGTGGTGACCCTGATCGCGTTGCTGCTCTGGCGCTTCGGCAGTCCGGTCGGCATCACCATCGCGCCCGCCATCGTGGTGGTCGGGGGGATCCTGCTGCTGTTGCCCACCGGCCGGCTGGTCTCCTCCGTGCAGGACGCGATCAACGGCTTCCCGGTCACCGCGGCCGGCCGTTTCCTCTCCACGATGCTGACCTTCGGGGCGCTGGTGTCCGGCATCGCGGTTGGATTCGTCGTGGGTGCGATGACCGGCATGCAGGCCATCGACGTGACGGAAACATTCCCGCCTAAGTATCCACTGTGGGTGCTCGTGCCCCTGGTCGCGATCGCCGTCGTCGCGATCGGCGTGACCGAGCAGACCTCCCTGAAGCTGCTGCTCCCGACGGCTGCGGTCGGCGTCGTGGGTCACCTGGTGTTGATCGGCGGGTCCGCGCTGGGTATCGGGCCACGGTTCGCGCCGGCCCTCGCGGCCGTCGTCATCGGCCTGCTGGCCCGGGTGGTGGCCCTTCGAATGGGGGCCCCGCAGCTGGTGGTGGCCGTTCCCGCGGCCCTGATCCTGCTGCCCGGCCTGACCATATTCCGTTCCATGTATGTCTTGACCATCGAGGAGTCGGAGATCCTGATGGGCGCCGGCGGGATGCTGAACGCCGGGGCGATCGTCCTGGGGGTCGCGGCCGGCATCGTGCTCGGCGACACCCTGGCGCGCCCGCTGACCCGCAGCCTGGCCAGCAACGAACGACGGCGGGCCCGCCGCCGCTAGGCCCGGGCCAGGGCCGCTGGTTCGCCGCTAGATCTTTCCGATGGGAAGCTTCTTCTCAGCCTGAAAATCGTCCTCCACCCGGCCCCGGGCCCAGTAACCGGACAACGACACCTGGCCGCGCACCAGGCCCCGCTCGGCGAAGAACACCTCACGCAGGCTCTTCATCGCGCCGCGTTCGCCGT
>DASSXE010000322.1:0-3181 GCA_035704125.1 Arthrobacter sp. | reverse complement strand
AAGCTAAGACCCACAGCGCCGATGGTACTGCACCCGGGAGGGTGTGGGAGAGTAGGTCACCGCCGGACATACATTACAGCCAGGCCCCGACACACACGTGCCGGGGCCTGAGCTCTTTAACCCCACAAACACCACGGACCTCGCCGCATGCCCGGGCAGCACTTCCGCGGCAGCCTATCTGCCAAACCGCCGGCGATGAAGCCAGGCGAGGAGCTCCACCAGCAAGCCACCCCCAATGCCCGCAAGCAGGGCCGGGACCAGCAGCTGCTGCGGCGGCCAGGCAAGGATGAAGAAGTCCTGGGCCAGGGGAAAGCTGACCAGGATAACCAGCGCGGCGCACATGGCCGCCAGCACGCCCAGGCGTCGGGCGTTGAGGGGTCTCGAAACGGCGCTGAGGATCCAGAGCCCCACCACCGAGAGGGTCAGGACCGAGGCGGAGCGCAGCCCCTCGGGCGCCGTCGCCGGACCCGCCGTCGAGAGCGCAAGGGCGTTCACCGCGACCAGTGATGCCGTTACGATCAGGCCGGCCGGCAGTGAGAACCAGAGGGAACGGCGGAGGAAACCTTGCTGATATCGGCGGGCGTTCGGCATCAGGGCCAGAAAGAAGGCGGGGATGCCGATGGTCAATCCGTCGGTAAAAGACAGCTGGCGGGGCAGGAACGGAAACGTCCACTGCAGCAGCGCGAAGCTGGCCGCGATGGCCACGGCGTAGGCCGTCTTACTGAGAAAGAGGCTGGAGACGCGTTCGATGTTGGCGATCACCCGCCGGCCCTCGGCCACGACTTCGGGCAACCGGTCGAAGCGGCCGTCCAGGAGGACCAGGCGGGCCACCGCCTTGGTGGCCGGCGCGGCCGAATTCATGGCGATTCCGAGGTCGGCGGCCTTGAGGGCGAGGGCGTCGTTCACGCCGTCGCCGGTCATGGCCACGGTGTGCCCCCGCCGTTGCAGCGCTGCCACCATGTCCCGCTTTTGATGAGGACTCACCCGGCCAAAGACCGTGTTTTGCTCCATCACGTCCGCCAGCAGCTCCGGGTCCTCCGGCAACCGGCGGGCATCGAAACCGCTGGCAGCCTCCAGGCCCACCCGGCGGGCAATCGCCGCGACCGTCCGGGGATCGTCGCCGGAAATGATCTTGACCTGGACCCCCTCGGCACGGAAGTACTCCAGGGTCGTGGCGGCTTCGGCGCGGGGCTGTTCACGGAACGTCAGTAGCGCAACCGGGCGCAGCCCGGACGGGATTGCCTCCACGGCACCGCCGGCCGGGAGCCCGCCGGCCCGGGCCAGGAGCAGCGTCCGCAGGCCGCTGGCCGCGAGGTCGGCCGCCTGCTGCAGCACCCCGCTTTCGCTGCCCGGCCGCGGGCCCGGCTCCCCGGACGGGTTTACCGTCGGGAGTGCCGGCGGGAGTACCGACGCGGCGAGGAGCATGTCGGGTGCACCCAGGATCCACGTGGGCCCGGTCCCGTTACCGACGTCGAAAGTCACGCCGCTCCACTTGCGCGCGGACGAGAAGGGAACGTAGGAGACGGACTGGAAACCGCCGTCGTCCTCAAAGGCCGGGCCCAGGCTGCGCGCCGTTGCATTGGCCTCGGGCTCGGAGGCAAACCACCCCAATGCCTGCTGCCATCCGGGGGCCGGGACCGGCGTCAGTTGGTGGACGGCCTCAAATCGAAGACCACCCTCGGTCAGGGTGCCGGTCTTATCCATGCAGAGCACGTCGACCCGGGCCAGCCCCTCCACGGCGGCAAGTTCCTGGATCAGGACTTTGTGGCCGGCCAGCCTGAGCCCGCCGACGGCGAACGCCACGCTGGTCAGCAGGACAAGCCCCAGCGGCACCATGGCAATGACACTGGCGATGACGCCGACCAGTGCGGCAGTCCACGCGCCGCCGGACATCACCGTCTGCCACCCGCCCCGCGCCTCCACCTCGCCGATCGCCACCAGGAGCGCAACCGGCAGGATGGCCCAGGCTATCCACCGAAGAACCTTGTTGAGGCTCTTGCGAATCTCGGAGTCCACCAGGGAAAAGCGGCGGGCGTCGGCGGTGAGCCGGCTGGAATACGATTCGGCCCCCACCCGGACCACCCGTGCCTTGCCGTGGCCGGCAACGACGATGGAGCCGGACAGCACTTCCGTCCCGGGTGCCTTGTCCACCGGATCCGACTCACCCGTGAGCAGCGATTCGTCCACCTCGAGCCCGGCGGACTCGAGCACGGCTGCGTCGGCTGTCACCTGATCGCCGGCGCGCAGGAGCAGGACGTCATCCCGGACGACGTCGGCTGTCGGGATCTCCGCCGTCGCGCCGGCCCGCAGCACCCGGGCCCGCGGTGCGTCAAGGATGGCCAGGCGGTCCAGGGAACGTTTTGCGCGGTACTCCTGGGCAACTCCGATCACCGCGTTCCCCGCGGCGGCGAGGCCAAAGAGGGCATCCTGCCAGCGCCCCAGGAAGAGCAGGACCAGGAAGCTGCTCCCCACGATGGCATTGAAGAGGGTGAGCACATTGGCACGGAAGATCTGCCAGAGGCTGCGGCTTGAGCTGTCCGGCACCCGGTTGTCCAGGCCACTGTCGACCCGTGCGGCGACATCGCGCTGGCTTAGCCCCGTTCCGGGCGGCCCTGACACGCGCCGCTCGAGCGGTGCTGCATCCTGGCGCCGGCGGTCTGCCCTCACATCCCTGATGGTAGCCGCCGGTAGCGGGGAAGTGACGGAGCGTACAGTGCGGCCCATCAGATGGAAGCAGCTGATACCCGCCGGTCAGGGAGCTCACAAGGGCCAAACGGCGGGGATTTCCCGAGGAACCACGACGGCGCCGCAGGGCCGGAGGAGGGTTTGCGGATGGCCCGCGCTGGGTGTATTGTTTTCTAAGTCGCCGCGAGGGAGACCAGCCGAAAAGCTGGTGACCGGAGGCGGCCAAAACCCTAAAAAATTCAAGACCAAGATCTTGGGCACTTCAGGTGCCGATGATTTCTGGTCGGGGCTGATGCGTCTTCTGATGCAGGTTCGGGAAGACCGGATTTGCTTGGGAGAAGGACATCGGGTAAGTTTGAAAAGTTGCTCCGGAGCGAGTCGCGGCCGAAATGTTGGTTGTGGTGGTGCCGGGTGTGTCTGTTGTTTGAGAACTCAATAGTGTGCCAAGTTTGTTGATACCAATTTATTGTATTGAATTGGTTGAATTTGCCGGGCC
>DASSXE010000307.1:0-3071 GCA_035704125.1 Arthrobacter sp. | reverse complement strand
TGGACCAGGACAAGTGCCGCGGCTGGCGGCAGTGCGTCACCGGCTGCCCGTACAAGAAGATCTACTTCAACCACAAGACCGGCAAGGCCGAGAAATGCACCTTCTGCTACCCGCGGGTGGAGGTGGGCCTCCCGACCGTGTGCTCGGAAACCTGCGTGGGCCGGCTGCGGTACCTGGGCTTGTTCCTGTACGACGCCGACGCCGTCACCGCGGCGGCCGCCGTCACCGACCCGCAGGAACTCTACGACGCCCAGATGGACGTGCTGCTGGACCCGGAAGACCCGGCGGTGCAGTCCGAGGCGCGGGCCCAGGGCATCCCGGAGGACTGGATCGACGCGGCCCGGCGCTCGCCGGTCTATGCCTTGGCCAAGGTCTACAAGGTGGCGCTGCCGCTGCACCCCGAATACCGGACGATGCCGATGGTCTGGTACGTCCCGCCGCTGTCCCCGGTGGTGGACCTGCTGCGCGACCAGGGCCACGACGGCGAGGACGCCGGCAACCTCTTCGGCGCCATCGAGGCGCTGCGCATCCCGGTGGAATACCTCGCCGAACTCTTCACCGCCGGGGACGCGGACCGGGTCACCGCGGTACTGCGGAAGCTCGCGGCGATGCGCTCCTTCATGCGCGGCATCAGCCTCGGCAACGACCCGGACGACTCCATTCCCGAAGCCGTGGGGATGGACAGCCAGACCATGTATGAGATGTACCGGCTGATGGCGATCGCGAAGTACGAGGAGCGCTATGTGATCCCCAAGGCGCACGTGGAGCAGGCCCACGACCTTGAGGAGATGGGTTGTTCGCTGGACTTCGACGGCGGCCCCGGTATGCAGGACTCCGCCCCGTTCGGGGAAGCCAGCGGCCGGCCGGTCCCGGTGGCGGTGGAGACGTTCCACGCCCTCCGCGACCGGCAGACCTCCGGCGCCGCCCCCGGTGAGGCGACCCTGCGGGGCCGGGTGAACCTACTCAACTGGGACGGCACGGGTGCGCCGGCCGGCCTGTTCCCGGAACGGCACGACGGTTCCCCGCCCGCCGCACGGGACTCGCCGGCATCGCAGGAGGGGCAGCGATGAGCCGCCGCCAACAGGTGGTGTACCTCGCCGCCGCCTGGTGCCTGTCCTACCCGGATGAACAGCTGGTCGGACGGGTGCCCCTGCTCCGGGCGGCGCTCGCCGAGTTTCCCGGCGCGGAGGCAGACTTCGCCGAGGTCCTGGACCTGCTGGAATCAACGCCAACGATGGAACTCCAGGCCCGGTACGTGCGCGAATTCGACCTGGGCAAGCGCCACGCCCTCCACCTCTCCTACTGGACCGACGGGGACACCCGGCGCCGCGGCGAGGTCCTGGGGAACTTCAAAAACACCTACCGGCAAAGCGACATCCTGGTGGACACCCACGGGGAACTGCCCGACTATCTGCCGATGGTGCTCGAATACGCGGCGCGGGTGGACCTGGACGCCGGCCGCGGCCTGCTTGGCCGGTTCCGGGCCAGCCTGGAAATGCTCCGTCTCGGCCTGCTCCGGGACGGCCTGCCGCACGCCCGGATCCTGCAGGCCATCTGCGCCACGCTGCCGGGGAAATCACCGGCCGACGAGCAGGCCGTGATGCGGATGGCCGGCTACGGACCGCCCGCCGAAGCCGTGGGCCTGGACCCCTACGACCCGCGGCTGCTGCCGGTCAGGGGGGCCTGACCATGCTGCCGTTCGAATCCGCCCCGGGCGCCGCCGTCGTCCCCAACGCCCTGGACATCGTCCTCTGGGGCGTGCTGCCCTACGTCATGGTGGTTGTGCTGGTGGGCGGCCTCATCTGGCGCTACAAGTACGACCAGTTCGGCTGGACCACCCGCTCCTCCCAGCTCTACGAGTCGCGGCTGCTGCGGATCGCCTCGCCGCTGTTCCACTTCGGCCTGCTGGCCGTGATCGCCGGGCACTTCTTCGGCCTGGTCATCCCGATGGCGTGGACCCAGGCCGTGGGCATGAGCCAGGAGTTCTACCATTTCAACGCCCTGGCCGTGGGTGGGATCGCCGGGGTGGGGACCCTGGGCGGGATCATCCTGCTGATCTACCGGCGGCGCACCAGCGGGCCGGTCTTCATGGCCACCACCCGGAACGACAAGTCCATGTACGTGGTCCTCACCGCGGCCATCGTGTTCGGCCTCTGGACCACCCTGGCGAGCGTTTTCGAGGGCGAACACGGGCACAACTACCGCGAGACGGTGGCCCCGTGGTTCCGTTCGCTGTTCATCCTCCAGCCGGACATCGCGGCGATGGCGGCCGCGCCGTTCTCCTTCCACCTGCACACCTTGGTGGGCATGGCGCTGTTCGTGATCTGGCCATTCACCCGCCTGGTGCACGCCTTCACGGCGCCGTTCCACTACCTCTTCCGCCCCTACATCGTCTACCGCTCGCGGGACCGCGACCGGGACGGCGCCAAGGCCGGCGCCGCCGCACGAAATTCCACTACCGCCGCACGCCGCGGCTGGTCCGCCGTCGGAACCCGCGACCGGGACACCCGGAACCGCTGAGGTGCCTGCGTTCCTGGTGACCCCGCCCCGCTGAATCGAAAGGAAACCACGATGGCCGGAGCTGTCCCGTCCGCAGCCGCCCCGGGCGGCCGGACGCTCAACCTGGTGCTCGCGACCGCCGCCTCCGTGGCGGGGTTCTGGGCATGGAATTCGGTGGCCACGCTGGGGGCCTTCTACACCCAGAACCTCCTGCTCAACCCCGCCACCACGGGCATCCTGGTTGCGATGCCGGTGTTCGTCGGCTCGCTGGGCCGGATCGTCGTCGGCGCCCTCACCGACAAGTACGGCGGCCGCGCGATGTTCAGCTTCGTCCTGCTGGCGGCCATCGTCCCGATCCTGCTGGTGGCACTCGGCGGCACCATCCGCTCCTTCGCGCTGGTGCTTGGCGCCGGGCTGGTCCTCGGCGTCGCGGGAACGGTCTTCGCCGTCGGAATACCTTTCGTTAGCGCCTGGTACGAACCGTCCCGGCGCGGCTTCGCCACCGGGGTCTTTGGCGCCGGGATGGGAGGCACCGCCCTGGCCGCGTTTCTGAACCCGCGGCTGGTCGCATG
>DASSXE010000288.1:0-4011 GCA_035704125.1 Arthrobacter sp. | reverse complement strand
CTCGCCCTCGCCCTGGCCGCCCTGGCCGCGGTCGTGGTCAAGTGGGCCCTCGAAGCAGACGAGAATTTCGTGGCCGTCTCAGCGACTGCGGTGCTGATGCTGCTGGTCAGCCCGGTCTCCTGGTCCCACCACTGGGTGTGGATGGCCGTCGCGCTGCCCTGCATGGGCTTCGCCATCCACCGGGTGCCGTCGCGCAACGGCCGGATGCGGGTGGCCGGTTGGGTGATCGTGGCGGCCACCGCCGTCGCGTTCTACCTCACCCCCAAGTACCTGGCCGTGATGGCCGGGGCCCACGAGTGGGGCAAGGACCCGCAGACCCAGTGGCAACTCACCCTCGCGAGCCTGGGCGTGGTGTGCGGGGCGGCGATGCTGGTCTACTGGGCGCTGGCCTACCGGCCGGCACGTGCCGCATTGCGGCAGCAGGACTAAGCCGGAGCGTCACCAGGAAACACTGGCTTTCTCCAAAAGAGTCAGATAGCCTGCCGGAATGGCACTTCGATCCGACTGGTCCGAACGCAACTGCAGCATGGCCCGGGGCCTGGACATCCTGGGCGACCCGTGGGGCATTCTGGTCCTGCGCGAAATCTTCTTTGGCAACGGGCGCTTCGACTCGATCAAGGCCCGGCTGGGCGCGGCGGATTCGGTGCTTACCCGTCGGCTCGCTGCCCTGGTCGATGCGGGCCTGCTGGCCCGCCGGCCCTACGACGACGGCGGCCGGGTGCGCCAGGAGTACGTGCTCACCGGCAAGGGCCAGGATGCCCTCCCGGTGTTAAACGCCGTCGTTATCTGGGCCGAAAAACATCTGCCGGCGCCTGCCGAGGAAGCCCACATGTTCGTGGTCCACAGCGGCTGCGGGCAGCGGACCACCTCGGCGGATACCTGTACCGGCTGCGGCGAGCGGCTGACCGCGGAGAACACCAGCTGGCACAGCCTCAGCCGGACTTCCCTGCCGGTGCCGCTGGCAACAGCGCCGGCAACAGCCCCGGCAGCGCCGATGAAGGGAGCCGCGGCATGAGCGCGCCCCGCAGTACCTCCCGTTCCGGGCGGACTCCCGGGTCCGTGCGCCCGCCCCTGCCTCCGACCCTGATCCCGGCCCTGCCCCCGGCCGTGCCGCCGGGACGGCGCCGGATCCACCCGGCCTGGACGGTGGCGGCCGTCGCGTTCCTGGCCCTGGTGGGTGCCGCCGGGTTCCGGGCGGCGCCGGGGGTGCTGATGGTTCCCCTGCAACAGGAATTCGGCTGGTCGACGACGGTCCTCTCGGCTGCCGTCAGTATCAACCTGGTGCTCTTTGGCCTCACGGCGCCCTTCGCGGCGGCCTTGATGGAACGCTTCGGGATCCGGGCCGTGACGGCGGTGGCACTGGTGCTGATCGGGACCGGCAGCGCCCTGACCGTGCTGGTCAGCCAGTCCTGGCAGATTCTGCTGACCTGGGGGCTGCTGATTGGACTTGGGACCGGCTGCATGGCGCTGGTCTTCGCCGCCACCATCGCCAACACCTGGTTCGCCACACGCCGCGGACTGGTGACCGGCATTCTGACAGCGGGCAGCGCCGCCGGCCAGCTGGTGTTCCTGCCCCTCATCGCGGCGCTTGCGCAGAGCCCGGGCTGGCGGCAGGCCTCGCTGCTGATCGCCGCCGGGGCCCTGGCCGTGGTGCCGCTGGTGTTGAAGTTCCTGAAGAACTCACCGGCAGACGTCGGCGTGCTGCCGTACGGGGCCGACGAAACGGCGCCCGAGGCGTCTCCCGTAGCGGCCAGCACAGAACCGGCGGGTCCGCGTGTAAACGCCGCCGTCAGGGCACTCCAGGCGCTCAAACGGGCCAGCCGGGTCCGGACCTTCTGGGCGCTGGTGGCGGGCTTTGCCATCTGCGGCGCCACCACCAACGGGCTGATCGGCACCCACTTCATACCCTCCGCCCACGACCACGGGATGCCGGAGACCACCGCAGCCGGCCTGCTCGCCGTCGTCGGGATCTTTGACATCCTCGGCACCGTCGCCTCCGGCTGGTTGACGGACCGGTTCAACCCGCGGATCCTGCTCGCCGTCTACTACCAGTTCCGGGGGATCGGGCTGCTGGTCCTGCCGCTGCTGCTCAGTGCCGAGGTCCAGCCCAGCATGATCGTCTTCGTGGTGATCTACGGCCTGGACTGGGTGGCCACCGTGCCGCCAACGGCCGCGATCTGCCGCCAGGTGTTCGGCGCGGACGGCAGTGTGGTGTTCGGCTGGGTCTTCGCCGCCCACCAGCTCGGTGCGGCCGCGGCGGCCCTGGCGGCCGGTGCCGTCCGGGACGCGACGGGCCAGTACACCTATGCCTGGTTCGCCGCGGCGGGCATGTGTACCATCGCCGCCGTCATCAGTGCCACCATCCGCAAGGACACGGCCCGCGCGACCCCCGCCCGGGTCGCCGCCTAGCTGCTCGGTAGGATGGGCGGCGAAGGCACGATACGGCCGCCGACGCCACCCGGCGGGCCGGGAACCAGCAACGGAAGACAGCGGGGGATATAGATGTCATTGCTCGACACCGATGACCCGCACGCACGGCCCGCCGCCAAGCCGCCCATGCCCCGGCCGGGCCCAAGGCGGGCACTCCGGTTCGGCCCGGGAGCGTTTGCGGCGGCACTGCTGCCGCTGGGCCTCGCGGCCGTGGCTTTCACGGTGTGGCACTGGCTGGCCGTCTGGGGTGTGCAGGGCCTCGACTTCAGCGTCTACTGGCATGGCGGCAAGATCCTCAACGACGCGGGGCAGGCGCCGTCGGACCTCTACCGGGGCAACATCGACTGGGCCGGCGGGCCGGCGCTGCAGTTCACCTACCCGCCCTTTGCCGCGCTGCTCTTCAGCCTGCTGGCGCGGTTGCCGGAGAAAGCAGCACTGAACCTGTTCAACGCCGCAGGCGTCACGGCAGCGCTCTGGCTTGCGGCCCGGGCCGTCCGCTACTGGACTGCCAAGGCGAACTGGCGCGACACGTTCCGCACCCCGGGCAATGGTTGGGCCGTGGCGGTCGTGCTTTTGGCCGTACTCAATCTCGGCCCCTGGCGGGAGACGCTGGCCTTCGGGCAGATCAACATCCTGCTGATGGGCATGATGGCTGCAGACCTGCTGGCCCGGAATCCCCGCTGGGCCGGCGGCGTCCCCGGCCGCGGGTTCCTGGTAGGTGTCGCGGCCGGCATCAAGTTGACGCCGCTGGTATTCGGACTCTATTTCCTGGTCCGCAAGGACTGGCGAGGCCTGCTGAACATGGCGGCGGGATTTTTCGCCACGGTTCTGGTCGGAGGTCTGGTGCTTCCGGCCGAGTCGCTGCAATTCTGGCTGCACAGCCTCCTGGACACGTCCAGGATCGGCGGCGCGGGTTATGTCGACAATTTGTCGTTGAAAGGTGCGCTGCTGCACTTCGGCGTCCCCGATGCGGCAGTCACCGGGCCGTGGCTGGTGCTGAGCCTGCTGGTGGTGGCCCTGGCGGCGGGCATTATCAAATCGTCCAGCGACCAGGGCGCCCGGGTGGTCGCCATCTCGACGACGGCACTGACCATGCTGCTGATCAGCCCGATTTCCTGGTCGCACCACTGGGTCTGGGTCGCCATGGTTTTTCCGGCCTTCGCCTGGACCCTGCGTGAAACCCCGCGCCGTTATCGCGGGACACGCTGGATGATGGGAGGGGTGCTGGGCATCTCCGTGCTCGTCTTCCTCTTCTCGCCAAAGACCATTGGCACCGCCTTCGGCGCGCAGAATTTGGATCTCCAGACGCCCGTGCCCTGGATTATGGCCTCGAGTGCCGGGGTTTTCTGCGCTGTGGCCCTCATGCTGTGCTGGTTGCTGGCCCTGCGCCGCGGCTCGCTGATTTCCCTGTCCGGGCGATGCCATGGCACTCGGGCCGTGGCGCCGGCATTGCCCGGCGGCGGATTCTCCGCCTGACGCGGCTAGCGGAAGGCGGCCAGCCCGGTGATGTGCTGGCCCAGGACCAGGGTGTGGACCTCATCCGTGCCCTCGTAGGTGCGCACCGATTCGAGGTTGGCCGCG
>DASSXE010000302.1:0-3170 GCA_035704125.1 Arthrobacter sp. | reverse complement strand
GGCCAGGTCCGAGGACTCGTTACCCGCAGCCACCGCATACGTGACGCCGGCCCGGACGGACCGGCAGATGGCATAGTGCATCGGGTCCGTCCCCTTGCCGCAGTTGGGCGTATCCGAACCCGGGCCGCCGATGCTGATGTTCGCCACGTCAATGTCGTTGTTCGGGTCGTCGTCCCGGCGCGTCGCGGTCACCCAGTCAATGGCGCAAATCAGGCTCGCCTCGGAGATGTAGCCGGAATCGGCCACCACGCGGACGGACCAGAGCGGGGTGCCCGGAGCCGTGCCGATGATGCCCGAGCCGTTGTTGCGGGCGCCGATGACCCCAGCCACCGCCGTGCCGTGTCCGAGCACATCAACGGGAGTGACTTTGACCGGCTTGCCCGACGTGCAGTCGATGCCGCCGCGGACGTTGAGGTCCGGGTGATGGCCGTCGATGCCGCTGTCGATCACGGCGACATTCACCCCGGGACCGTTATCCCGGGACGGGTTCGTCCGGGCGGACTCCTTGGCCTCTTCCGGGTCGCCGCCGATGCGCTGCCACCAGGCCGGCGCCACCTCGGTGCTGGCCGGCTTGGGGTCCTGCGGCTGGTCAAAACGCCGGTCCGCGGTGACGAAATCCACGCTGGGGTCCGCCGCGAGCAAGGCCGCCTGGGCCGGGGTCATGGTTCCGGCGTAACCGCTGACGGCACTGCGGTAGACGGTGGACGCCGTGAACCCGAACTTGCCCTGATGTGCGGCCGCGACGGCGCCCGCGTCACCGGCTCCGTCCTTGAGGACCACAATGTAGCTTTGCCCCTGACCGGCCGCCGCGGCGGGAGACGCCGCCACGACGCTTCCGGCCAGTCCCAGAACGACGACGGCGGCCGCCGCCAGGGGGCGACCCCGGCGGGCGCGTCCCGGCGGGGCGGCCACGGATTCCTTCTGCGCTGACGGGAACAGTTTGCGGACAAAAGTGAACATCGTGGCCTCCATTAAGCGTTGTCGCTTCCGAGTGCCCCCCGTCCATATCGTAGGCCCGTGCCGGGGAAAAATCAGGGGGCAATTTGGCACCCCTTCTGCCGGCCGCGCAGCGGCGGCCATGGTCCGCGGGCCGCCTCCGCGTCACGGACTCAGCCGTTATAGCCTTCCACCTGCGTGACCGGCCTGGCCTCCGCGTCGTTCGGGTCTTCGCCGTACTGCCGCTTGGCCCGGCGTTGCCGCAACAGATCCCAGCACTGGTCCAGGTCCTCTTCGAGCTGGCGGAGCCGGAGCCTGTCCGGGACGTGGTCGCGCTCGGCGCTCGCGGACTCGGCCTGTTCCCGGAGTTCGCGTTCCTCATCGACCAGGGAGGTGATGCGCTGGAGGATATCCCGTTCGTCCATGGTGCCCTGCTTCCTGCGGTTCTGTGGCCCGCGGTCCTGTTGCTCCGGCTATCCGCCAGCGTAGCCACCGTCCCACCCCCGTGGCCAGAGGACCGACGGGTCCCGGACGCCGGGCATCCTCGTCGCATGACTGATTTGATCAGCTTGCTTATTATTTTGGGACTTCCTAGAGTTGAAGTTGCAAGGCACCAATCTCTCCGTGGGGGACATGGCAGTCAACCGGCCGCCGGACCCGCACGCTGTTTAGAGGAGGAAACATGGCGGAACACAACATCTCAGGCAAGAAGGTCGCATTCCTGCTGACGGACGGCGTCGAACAGGTTGAGCTGACCAGCCCCTGGAACGCGGTTAAGGAAGCCGGCGGCGAGCCCACCCTCGTGTCTCCCAAGAGCGGAAAACTGCAGGGCTACGACGGCACGGACAAGGGTGAGACGTTCGACGTCGACCTCACCGTGGATCAGGCCAACGCCGCGGACTTCCATGCGCTGGTCATTCCGGGCGGCGTCGTCAACGCGGACCACCTCCGGGCCGACAAGGGCGCCCAGGCCTTCGCCCGCGGCTTCTTTGAGCAGCACAAGCCCGTCGCCTCGATCTGCCACGGACCGTGGCTGCTGATCGACGCCGGTGTGGCGAGCGGCCGGAGCCTGACGTCCTACTACACGCTTGAGACCGATCTCCGGAATGCCGGCGCCAACTGGTCGGACGAGGAAGTCGTGGTGGACCAGGGCCTGGTCACCAGCCGCACCCCGGATGACCTGCAGGCGTTCAACGACAAGCTGCTGGAGGAAATTGCCGAGGGCGAGCACGCCGGGCAGACCGCCTAGCTCCCAACGCTTTGACAGCCCGCGGGCCGCGTACCGGATCAAGAATCCGGGACGCGGCCCGCGGCATTTAGCCCTATGAAGCATTGTCCCGATCGGGCAGGATATGCCCTGTACGCGTCGCGGCCCGGACCTGGAATCCCGGCGGCGCCGACGAGCCCCGCTATCAAGGAGTCCCGGAGATGACCACTCTCAACCCGTACCTCGGCTTTCGCGACAACGCCCGGGAAGCCATGACGTTCTACCAGACCGTTTTTGGCGGCGAACTGAACATGAGCACCTTCGCCGACTTCCACGCCAGCGAGGACCCCGCCGAACAGGACAAGATCATGCACGCCATGCTCTCCGGCGACAAGGGGCTGGTGCTGATGGGGGCGGATACGCCCAACAGCATGGACTACACCCCGGGCAACACGTTCTCGGTCTCGCTCAGCGGCGCCGACGAGTCGGAGCTGCGCGGATACTGGGACAAACTCGCCGACGGCGGGACCGTCACGGTTCCGCTGGAGAAGGCCCCGTGGGGCGACACCTTCGGAATGTGCAAGGACAGGTTCGGCGTGGACTGGCTGGTCAACATCGCGCCGGCAACCGCCTAGCCTTCCCAGGCCAGGCCAGGCCAGGCCTTCCCAGGCCAGGCCAGACCACACCCCACGCCGCGCCAGCCCTGGACGGCTTAGTCCGGCGTGGTGTCCGTGGTGAGCCCGCGGTCGTCCGCCGTCTTGACGTCTTCTTCCTCAGCGGGGCCGGGCACCTTCTGCGAGTCCGGCGAGCCGGGGCCCTTGCCTTCCGGCGACTGGCCGGCGGCGCCGGTTTCGTAGTGCTGCGCGCTTCCGCCGTCGCGGGGGACGGGCTTGCTGCCCTCTTCCACCCCGTCGCTGACGATGTCTTCGGGTTCGACCGGCTTATCGCTCATGTGTTCCTCCGATGTTGGCGTTCCCGGGACGGTTCGCCCCGGCCGTTCCTTCCACGCTACAGGGGCCCGCGGCCG
>DASSXE010000147.1:0-5106 GCA_035704125.1 Arthrobacter sp. | reverse complement strand
CGGACCAGGGCCTGCGCCGCGAGGTGCGCCGCCTCGGACACCCGGGCAGGATCGGCACCGCCCGCGAACGGTTCGAAGTCGATCGGCGCGAAGGGTTTCGGCTTGTGGTGACGGTTCGGGCCGGGGTTACCGGTTCCTGCTTGCTCGCTCATGCCACCACGCTACTCCTGTGCATTCCGGGAATCGAGTACGGTCCCGGATGCCGTCCGGACAGGCTGGACAGGCCCGATGGCGGGGTGCCGCACGGGTGAAAAGGCACGTCAGGTCTGGGGTACAGTGTTAACGTCCAGAAATGGACGGCGCCGACGCGTCCGCCGGAACGGATCCCGTTCCACTTCCGCGGCAGCCGGCACGGGCCTTTAG
Organism: Arthrobacter sp.; assembly: GCA_035704125.1. Lineage (GTDB taxonomy): Bacteria > Actinomycetota > Actinomycetes > Actinomycetales > Micrococcaceae > Arthrobacter. The sequence goes on along the minus strand of DASSXE010000147.1, from coordinate 4,743 downwards.
CTCAGTTGGTAGAGCATCGGACTTTTAATCCGTGGGTCGTGGGTTCGATCCCCACAGGGCCCACTCTTTTAGCGAAGAGTGGAAAATCCCCCGGCATCCTGGGAACAGGACGCCGGGGGTTTTTTTGCGTCCGGACGGCCCTGCGGGCCGGTCCGAAGGCTGTCTAGTTATCAGCTCGGCTAGGATTGGGGTATGGAACCCCATGTGACCGCAGATTCAGGCTATTGGTATGGTCTCGACGGCCGGCTCGACCCGCCCACCGCGGTCCTGCAGGCTCTCCGCGGGTACCGTGCGGCCGAGGTGGCCACCCGGCGTTCGACGCGTGACTCCATGGGCATGGGGGAGACGGACCTGCTGGCCCTGCGCTACCTGCTGCGGGCCAAGTCGGCGGGAGAGCGCGTGGGTCCCAAGGACCTGAGCCGGATGCTCGGCATCACCACCGCCTCCACCACGTCGCTGATCGACCGCCTGGTCCTCAGCGGGCACGTGCGCCGGGAGCCGCACCCGACGGACCGGCGCTCGCTGGTGATCGTCCCGACGACGGCGACCGACACGGAAGTGCGGGACACGCTGGGCCAGATGCACCGCAAAATGCTGGAGGTGGCCGAGGGCCTGACGCCTGAGGAATGCCGCGTCATCGTCTCCTTCCTGCGCAACATGACCGAGGCGCTGGACGAGCATACGGCCCGCCACTAAGCCCTCGGGGCGGAACGGGATTCCGTCCGCTGGATAACTAGCTAGTTCGGCTAGTGATATGTATGCTTATCAATGTGTTGGATAACCTATCGCGCAGTAGCGATGAGTCAGATCTGCTGACCATCCCCGAAACTCCCGGAGCCGTTACGGCTTCCTTGGATTCGGCCGCCGCCGCCGAGCCGGACGCGGCCCCCTCCGCCGGCCCCCTGAGTCTGGCGCCCAGCCACTGTGGGGCCCCGATGGAGTGGACCGTTCCGGCGCTGGCCGCGATGTCCGCCTACTCCTTCGACTCCGGTGCGGCGCCCCTTCCGCCCGTTTGGCGTTGTTCCTGCGGATTCCAGCTCGACGGGATTGTCCACATCTCCAATGCCCTGGCCGCGCTGTCGTGACCGCGGGACCGACGACGGCGGCACCGGGCCTCGACGCCACGGTTCTTGCCTTGCCAGGGGCGCCCGAGGGCCGGTTTCTGGTCCATGAACTTCTTGGTCGGGGCGCCACCGCCACGGTCTTCCGCGGTACCGACGTCCTGACCGGCCGTACGGTCGCGATCAAGGTCGCAGAGGGCCCGGAGGACAAGGACGCCAGCCGGATCCATGACGAGGCCCGGGTGCTGGCGGCCCTCGGGCACCCCGGCGTCGTCCGCTTCGTCGCGGCGGGAACGGTGCCCGGCGGTGACCGTTGGGCCGGCCGGCCCTTCCTGGTCGAGGAATTTGTCAGCGGCGGCAGCCTGAGCGAACGGATCCGCGGCGGCGTGTGCCCGCCGGAGGTCGTGGCCGGGTGGGCAGCCGACGCCTTGGCCGGGCTGGACCACGTGCACGCCCGTGGCCTGGTCCACCGGGACATCAAGCCGGCCAACATCCTGCTCAGCGAGCTTCGGCGCAGCTCCGTGCGGCTGGCCGACTTCGGCATAGCCGTCACGGCCGGCACCGCGCCCGAGCCCGGCATGTCGTCCGGCACGGTGCATTACATGAGCCCGGAGCAGGCCCGGGAGGAACCGCTCCACGGGTCGACGGACATTTACGCGCTGGGCCTGGTGCTGCTGGAATGCCGCACCGGGGAGAAGGCCTATCCCGGAACGCCGGTCGAGTCGCTCGTGGCGCGCACCCTCCGCGGGCCGGTTGTCCCGGCAGGCCTGGGCGCCGGCTGGGTGAAGCTGCTCACGGCGATGACCGCCATGGATCCGGCCGCCCGCCCCACCGCCTCGGCCGCGCGGAAGACCGCGCTCCGGCTCGCCGCCGCCCGCACCAGCCCGCCGTTGCGGCTGGCCGGCTGACCCTGCCGCCCGAACCCGTCACCCCGGGCGCGGCGCCGTTAGCATGGAGTTCCACACCCCACCGGACGGGACTTCCCATGCAGCCCCACACAACGAATGAGTCGGACATCGTCCAGCGGCTCCGTTCCGCTGGCTGCGTCTTCGCCGAGGACGAGGCGGCGCTGCTGGTGGCCGCCGCCGGCACCCCATCCGAGCTGAAGGATCTTGTTGCCCGCCGGTCCTCCGGGGTGCCGTTGGAGCATGTTCTGGGGTGGGCGGATTTCTGCGGTCTACGGATCGTGGTGGACCCGGGGGTTTTCGTCCCACGACGGCGGACGGGGTACCTGGTGCGCCGCGGAGCCAAGGCCCTGCGCCGCCGGGGCGCGGGCGGTCTGCCGGTCGTGGTGGATCTGTGCTGCGGGTCCGGCGCCGTGGGTGCTGCGCTGGCCGCCGTCGCCGGACCTCTGGAACTGCACGCGGCGGACATCGATCCCGCCGCTGTCGCCTGTGCCCGCCGCAACCTGATCCCGCTCGGCGCCGAGGTCCACGAGGGAGACCTGTACGCGGCCTTGCCGGAGCGGCTCCGCGGCCGGGTGGATCTGCTGGCGGTCAACGCCCCCTACGTGCCCTCGTCGGCCATCGGTACGATGCCGCCGGAGGCCCGGCTGCACGAGCCGCTGCTGTCCCTCGACGGGGGCCCGGACGGCCTGGACCTGCACCGGCGGGTAGCCGCAGCGGCGCCGTCGTGGCTGGCACCCGGCGGCAGTCTCCTGATCGAGACCAGCCGGATCCAGGCCCCGGAGACACTCGGAATCCTCGAACGGTCCGGCCTTACCGGCCGGGTCCACGCTTCCCGCAGGCTGGACGCCACGGTGGTGCAGGGGACCTGGGCCGGGTAGGCCGGTGCGGCCGCCCGGATAGGGCTCCCGGGCGGCCGCGCAGTCAGCTGATCAGATAGTCAGCTGGTCAGCTTTTCCCGCTTAGGCGTCGGGGTCGGCGTCGAGCTTCGTGTGCGCGCCGGCAGAGGTGCCGAGGTTGGGCGTGCCCGGGTGCGTGCTGTGCGCCGGGATGGCCCCCTCAGCAGGCGCCCCGCCGTCGGAAGTGCCCGCGTCGGAAGTGCCCGCGTAGGATGCCGCGCCGGCGCCGGCGGTGCCCGAAGGCGCCGCGGTGGGGGAGGCGGCCTGGTCGTCGTCGTGGCGCACCGCTGAACTGATTACCGTGCCGGCCCGGCGGGCGGCCTCGGTCAGCTGGCTGGACACCTCGGGCGCCTTCTCCTTCACGGCTTCGGTGGCCGCGGCCACTTTGTCCTGGACCGGCTTGCTCTCCCACATGGCTGAGGCGCGGGCCTTGAGTTTTTCGTAGGCTGCCCGCCCGGAGCGGGACCCCAGGACGTAACCTGCGGCGAGGCCGGTACCGAAAATGAGTTTCTTTTTCATGGTGTGCTCCCGTTCTTGATGCTTTGAGATATTTCGACGATGTGCCGTGCACCCGATACCAAAAAACCGGCCCCGGGAAATATCCCGGGACCGGTTTTCGGTCGCTACGATTTAGCGGTGCGACCGCTTGGTGATCATGCCGTAGATCAGCAGGACGATGATCGAACCAACGATGGCCAGCAGCCAGGTGGTCAGCGAGAAGAAGTCCTGCAGACCGGTGTTGAACAGTGCGCTGCCGATGAAGCCGCCCAGCAGGGCGCCTACGACACCGAGGACCAGCGTGATGACCCAGCCACCACCCTGACGGCCCGGGAGGATAGCCTTAGCGATTGCTCCGGCGATAAGACCCAGAAGCAGAAATCCGAGAAAACCCATTTTGTTGTCCTTCTCTTTCATTGAGGAGACACCCGGGTTGCCGGGTGCGCTTCGTCCTTCTGAGTAAATACTAATCATGCTTACTATCAAATAGCCACTCGGAGCCGTGGAAACGTTCCGCCCGCAGCCCAAAGCGGCGCCAATAATGCCCGTCCGCAGGCAACGGAAATCCCTGCCGGCGGCGTCGCCGGCAGGGAAAAACACATTCCGTAAAGTGCAGCAAAAGGTCCGGCCGTGGACCGGTCGGACGCCTGCCGCGGCCCGCTCCCGCGATCAGCGCTCGAGCCGGAAACCGAGCTTAATGGTCACCTGCCAGTCGGCTACCTCGCCGTTTTCGAGGTGCCCGCGGATCTCCTTGACCTCGAACCAGTCCAGGTTCCGCAGCGTCTTGGCCGCCTCGGAGATGCCGTTGCGGACGGCCGCGTCCACGCCCTCGGTGGAGGTGCCGACAATTTCAGAAATGCTGTAGGTGTGATTAGACAACTTCGCTCCTCATGATCGTCATCGGTCCGCTCACTCCGGCCGGTGGCCGGGGGCCGTCCCTGCAGGGTAGCGGACAGAGCCGCGCCGGACTAGGGGGTGCCCGCGGAGTCCGCCAGGACACCCCGTACCGGTCCGGGTTCGGGCCGTTTGGGGCCGGCCGGGCCGTTCTGGGCGTTCTGGCCGTGCGGCCGGACCCGCTGGACCATCCAGGGCAGGAGATAGTGCGTGGCCCAGGCCAGATCCCCGGCCCGCGTCTGCCGCCAGCCCGGATCGGGAAGCGGCTTGGGGCGCATCGGCTGGAGGCTGTGCGGGGCATGCAGGGAATCCAGGACCATGGCGGCGATGGTGTGGTGGCCAAGCGGCGAGAAATGCAGCCGGTCCGGATCCCACATCCGTGGATCGCTGAGTTCCCGCATGGCCCACAGGTCGGCGATGACCCCGTGATGCCGGGCCGCGATGGTGCGGATGTTCTCGTTGAAGACCGCCACCTTCCCGCGGATG
>DASSXE010000096.1:0-2000 GCA_035704125.1 Arthrobacter sp. | reverse complement strand
TCGGCGATTAGCGGGCTGCCGGAACACACCCACATGCCGGCCAGCGGACGGCCGCCGGGACCCCCCTGGGTGCGCAGCGCGTCGCGAAAGGTTTCTTCTAGTCGAAACGGCATGTCACGGCTCCCAGCGGTCCGTAGTCGGCATGGACGGTGTCGCCCCGGTAGACCCAGAGCGGGCGGGTGAAGGATCCGGCCAGGATGATGTCCCCGGCCTCCAAGGCGTCCCCGTGGGCGGCGATCTTGTTGGCCAGCCAGTGCACCCCGTTCGCGGGGTGGTCCAGGACGCCCGCGGCGACGCCAGTCTCCTCGACGGTCTGGTTCTTATAGAGGATGGCGGAGACCCAGCGGAGGTCGACGTCGCCCGGCTTCACCGGGTTCCCGCCCACCACCATGGCGCCCATCGCGGCGTTGTCAGCGATGGTGTCCACGATGGTCCGTCCCTCCATCTCGATCCGGGAGTCCAGAATCTCCAGCGCCGGCACCACGTACTCGGTGGCGCGCAGCACATCGAAGAGCGTCACTCCGGGACCCTTGAGCCCGTCCTTGAGCACGAACGCGAGTTCCACCTCCACCCGCGGGTGGGTGTACCGGTCCCATGGCACGGAGCAGCCCGTCTCCAGCACCATGTCATCGAAGATCGCGCCGTAATCCGGTTCGGTGATGCCGGTGGCGGCCTGCATGGCCTTCGAGGTCAGGCCGATCTTCCGGCCCACCAGGATCCGGCCGGCGTCCTCGTTCCGGCGCCGCCAGAGCCGCTGCACGGCGTAGGAGTCCTCCACCGTCATCTCCGGGTACCGGGCGGTCAGCCGGGGCACCGGGGTGCGCGTCCGGCCGGCCTCGACCAGTTCGTCTGCGATCGCTTCGATCGCCGCCTGCTCCATCACGGTCAGAGCTGCGCGCCGAGCTTGAACCCGGTCCGGTCGCCCTCGGGGGAGCCGTCCTTGCGGGTGTAGGAGAAACCGTCGGCGCCGACCGTCACGGCCATCTCCGAGGCGTCGGTGCGCTCGATCACCGGCTGCGGGTTGCCGTCCAGGTCCAGGACCAGCGACGCCTCGGTGTACCAGGACGGGACCACGGGGTTGCCCCACCAGTCGCGGCGCTGGTTGTCGTGCACGTCCCAGGTGATCGTGGGGTTGTCCGGGTCGCCGGTGTAGTAGTCCTGGGTGTAGATCTCGATCCGGTGCCCGTCCGGGTCCAGGATGTAGAGGTAAAACGCGTTGGAGACGCCGTGCCGGCCGGGGCCGCGTTCAATCCGGTCACTGATCCGCAGGGCGCCCATCTTGTCGCAGATCTGGATGATGTTGTGCTTCTCATGCGTGGCGAACGCGACGTGGTGCATCCGCGGGCCGTTGCCGCCGGTGAGGGCCGTGTCGTGGACCGTCTGCTTGCGGTGCATCCAGGCAGCGTACGTCACGCCGTCGGCGTCTTTGATGTCCTCGGAGACCCGGAAGCCCAGGTCTTCCAGGTATTTCCGGCCGCGCGGGACGTCCGGGGTGACCTGGTTGAAGTGGTCCAGCCGCACCAGTTCGCCGGCGGAGTAGAGGTCGTAGCGCTGGGTGAGGCGTTCGACGTGGTCCACCTCGTAGAAGAACTCGTAGGGGAAGCCCAACGGGTCCTCGACGCGGACGGCGTCGCCGATGCCCTTGGTGAAGCCCTCCTTGCGGCGCTCCACCCGGCAGCCGAGCTCCGTGTAGTACGCCTCTGCGGCGTCCACCTCGGCGGGGGACTTCACCCGGTAAGCGAAGGCGGCGACCGCGGCGACCGGCCCCTTCCGCAGCACCAGGTTGTGGTGGATGAACTCCTCGAGGGACCTCAGGTAGATGTTGTTCTCGTCTTCCTCGGTGACGTGCAGGCCGAGCAGGTCCACGTAGAACTCGCGGGACTTGGCGAGGTCCGTGACCACGAGTTCAAGGTAGGCGCAGCGGACGATCTCCGGCGCCGGGACGGTGGGGTTCGGGACGAAGTTGCTCATGGGGTTCTCTCTTCTTCGAAAGGGTCTGT
>DASSXE010000056.1:0-3991 GCA_035704125.1 Arthrobacter sp. | reverse complement strand
GTAGCCGCGGACCTTCGCCTCGGTGGTCTCGGCGAACAGCTTCCGGATGTGGTCGAAGACGCCGGTGTAGGTGGCCGGGTTGGAGCGCGGGGTGCGGCCGATCGGGCTCTGGTCGACGTGCACCACCTTGTCCAGGTGCTCGAGGCCCTGGACCGACTTGTGCCGCCCGGCCACCTGCTTGGCGCCGTTGAGTTTGTTGGCGAGTACCTTGTAGAGGATCTCGTTGACCAGGGTGGACTTGCCGGAGCCGCTGACGCCGGTGACGGCGGTGAAGAGGCCCAGCGGGAACGCAGCATCGACGTTGAGCAGGTTGTTTTCCTTGGCCCCGACGACCTTCAGCTCGCGCTTTTTATCGTACTTGCGCCGCTTCTTCGGCACCGCGATGGACTTCCGCCCGGAGAGGTAGTCACCGGTAAGGGACTCCGTGTTCGCCAGCAGGTCCTGGTAGGAGCCCGAGTGCACCACCTTGCCGCCGTGCTCGCCCGCGCCCGGTCCGATGTCGACCACCCAGTCGGCCTCGTGGATGGTGTCCTCGTCGTGTTCCACCACGATCAGGGTGTTGCCGAGGTCCCGGAGCCGGGTGAGGGTCTCGATCAGGCGGCGGTTGTCGCGCTGGTGCAGGCCGATGGACGGCTCGTCCAGGACGTACAGGACGCCCACCAGGCCGGACCCGATCTGGGTGGCCAGGCGGATGCGCTGGGCTTCGCCGCCGGAGAGGGTTCCGGAGGACCGCTCAAGGTTCAGGTATTCCAGCCCGACGTCGAGCAGGAAGGTCAGGCGGGCCTGGATCTCCTTCAGCACCTGGTTGGCGATCTGGGCCTCGCGGCCGGTGAGGACCAGGGTGTCCAGGAAATGCGCGCACTCCCGCATCGGCAGCGCGGCGACCTCGGCAATGGACTTGCCGTTGATCAGCACCGAGAGCGACGCCGGGTTCAGCCGCGCGCCGTTGCAGGCCGGGCACGGCACCTGCCGCATGTACTCCTCGTAGCGGTCCCGGGCCGAGTCGGAATCCGTTTCGGTGTGCTTGCGGTGCACGTACTGCACCACGCCCTCGAAGCCGGTGCTGTACTTGCGTTCCCGACCGAACCGGTTGCGGTACTGCACGACCACCTTGTGGTCCTTGCCGTGCAGCACCGTCTGCCGCGCGTCCTCGGAGAGCTTCTCCCAGGGCGTCTTCATCGAGAAGCCGATCTCCTTGGCCAGGCCGCCGAGCAGCCGGTTCCAGTATTCGGTGGTCGCTGTGCCGAGCGACCACGGCGCGATGGCGCCTTCGGAGAGCGAGAGCTCGGGGTTCGGAATGAGGAGTTCCTCGTCGACCTCGAGCTTGGTGCCGATACCGCTGCAGGCGGAGCAGGCACCGAAGGGGTTGTTGAAGGAGAAGGACCGTGGCTCGATCTCATCGAGCGCCAGCGGGTGCTCGTTCGGGCAGGCCAGGTGCTCGGAGAAGGCCCGGATCCGTTCGGGATCCTCGGCGTCCAGGTCCACGAATTCGGCCAGGACACGGCCCTCCGCGAGGCCGAGTGCCGTCTCCACCGAGTCGGTCAGGCGCTGGCTGATGCCTTCCTTGACCACCAGCCGGTCCACCACCACCTCTATGGTGTGCTTGAACTGCTTGCCGAGCTTGGGCGGGTCGCTGAGCTGGATCAGCTTGTCGTCGACCCGGGCCCGGGAGTAGCCCTTGGCCGTGAGCTCCTTGAACAGTTCGACGAACTCGCCCTTGCGGCCGCGGACAACGGGGGCCAGCACCTGGAACCGGGTGCCCTCGGGCAGTTCCAGCAACTGGTCGACGATCTGCTGCGGGGTCTGCTTGGTGACCGGTTCACCGCACACCGGGCAGTGCGGACGGCCGACCCTGGCCCAGAGAAGGCGCATGTAGTCGTAGATTTCGGTGATGGTGCCCACGGTGGAGCGGGGGTTCTTGCTGGTGGACTTCTGGTCGATGGAGACCGCCGGCGAGAGGCCTTCGATGAAGTCAACGTCGGGCTTGTCCACCTGGCCAAGGAACTGGCGGGCGTAGGCGGAGAGCGACTCGACGTAGCGCCGCTGGCCCTCGGCGAAGATGGTGTCGAAAGCGAGCGAGGACTTACCGGAGCCTGACAGCCCGGTGAAGACGATCATGGCGTCGCGGGGCAGGTCGAGGTCGACGTTGCGCAGGTTGTGCTCGCGCGCGCCCTTGACGATCAGCCGGGAAAGGTCGGGGCGGGCCAGCTCGGTTCCGGGCGAGGCCGGGGAGGCCTGCTTGGCTGACGCACTTTTACCGGTCGTTGACACGGTTTTTCCGGGTTCCGGCGCGGGGGCGGCGGGCTGGACATCGACGGCGGGTTCTTCAGCTACGGCTTTAGGCACGCTTACCATGCTAATCGAAAACTTCTTCGAATAGCTATTCGGACAGTGCTTGTGCTAGAGGCAGCGGCGCTACCGGCGGTCGTAGGCCGCGGCGAGCAGCTGGACGGCTTCGGCGAAGCTGGCGCCCTGGGCTTTCGCGGCCGCCGCGAACTCTCCGGCGGCTTCCGCCAGGGACCCCCAGGCTTCGTCACGGGCACAGACCACCGTGCCGTTCCGGCCCTGCGTCGCGACGACGCCGGCGGCTTCGAGTTCCTTGTACGCCCGCGCCACGGTGTGCGGCGCCACGCCAAGTTCGGCGGCCAGGCTGCGGACCGCGGGCAGCCGGGTTCCGGGAGGCAGCGTGCCGGCGTCGGCGCGTTCGATGATGTTGAGCCGGAGCTGTTCGAACAGCGGTACGGAGCTTGCGGTACTGGGCTTCCAGGTGCCCGGAAAAGAGGCTGTGCCGGCGGCGGGAGGCGTCACAGCCCGGACTCCAGGACGCTCTCCGCCTCGGTGGTTCCGACGAACTGGGCGCGGCAGAGAGCCGTGTAGTGGCCTTCCCGCCCGATCAGCTCCTGGTGGGTGCCCTGCTCAACGATCCGTCCCTGGTCCATGACGAGAATTAGATCAGCGTCCCGGACTGTGGACAAGCGGTGGGCTATGACGAAGCTGGTCCGGCCCTCCCGCAGCCGGGCCATGGCCTGCCGGATCTGCAGTTCCGTACGGCTGTCCACCGAGCTGGTGGCCTCGTCCAGGATGAGGATGCTGCGGCCGGCCAGTTGTGCCCGGGCGATCGAGATGAGCTGCCGCTGGCCGCGGCTGAGCGAGTCGCCGTCGTTGCCGAGCATGGTGGCGTAGCCGGCCGGGAGGGCGCGCACGAACTGGTCGACGTGGCTGGCCTGGGCGGCGTCGATGATCTCGTCGTCGCCGGCCCCGGGGCGGCCGTATTCGATGTTGTCCCGGATGCTGCCGGTGAACAGCCAGGCGTCCTGGAGTACGGTCCCGAATTTGGCGCGCAACGTGTCGCGGGGCAGCTCCGAGATGTCCTGCCCGTCCACGACAATCCGCCCGGAGTCCAGCTCGTAGAACCGCATCAGGAGGCTCACCACGGTGGTCTTGCCGGCGCCCGTGTGGCCGACGACCGCCACGGTCTGGCCAGGCTCCACGGTGAAGGTGAGATCCTGCACCACCGGGGCCTCGGGGCGGTACCCGAAGGTGGCCGCCTCGAAACGGACCTGGCCGGCCGGGCCGCCGGCCCGCGCCGCGGACGCCCGAGCGGCGCCGGCCGCCGGTACCGCCGGGTCCGCAGGGATCTCCGGCGCGTCCAGCAGGGCGAAGACCCGCTCCGCGGAGGCCAGGCAGGACTGGATCAGCGTGAGCATGCCGCCGATCTGGCCCATCGGCTGACTGAACAGCCGGCTGAACTGGATGAAGGCCTGGACCCCGCCGATGCTCATACCGCCGGCGGCGACCTGCAGCGCGCCGATGACCGCGACCGCGATGTAGTTGAGGTTGGAGACGAACGTCATCAGCGGCTGCACCATGCCGGAGAGGTATTGGGCACTCGAGGCGGCCCGGGAGAGCTTCGCGTTGCTGGCCCGGAACACCGCCGCCGCGGCGTCCTGGCGGCCGAAGGCCTTGACCACCTCGTGTCCGGTGAAGAATT
>DASSXE010000015.1:0-2979 GCA_035704125.1 Arthrobacter sp. | reverse complement strand
GTGCTGCTGAGCATCTGGTTCGAGAGCAGGATGAGCGAGACGTAGAAGACCAGCAGGAACATCAACGGCGGGATCGCGGACCCGAAGCCGCCGGTGGGCTGGCCGTTCTTGAACGTCTGGGATTCGGTCTTGACGTTGCCGCTGGCCGCTGCGGTGAGTTGCGGGGATCCGACGGCGGCCTGCGCCGAGACGGTGAGCAGCTGTTTTGCGACGGCGTCGTACTTGCCGTTCTCGAAGATCCCCTTGTCCGCCCCGTAGACCTTCACCGCTTGGGTGGCGGGCTCGGCGGGGAAGACAAAGTAGGCGTCGCTGAGGCCCTTCTTCACGTCCTGGAGGGCGGCGCCGTCGTCCGCGGCTTTCCGGCCGCCCATGGCCCTGGCGATGGAGTCCGAAATCAGTCCGGAATCGTCGGAGTAGGTGAAGGAGACGGTGGCGCTCTTCTGCGCGTCGGCCCGGGCGGCGGTGGAGGAATTGCTGAGGTACACCAGGGCGAAGACGATGGCGATGACCACGGGAATGGCCAGGGTGGCGATCCAGAAGCCGCGCTTTTTCAGCGTGCGGGTGAACTCGAAGTCGATCACGGTGCGCAGGTTGTGCCGGGCGAACGGGCGCCTGGGCGGAACCGGCGCGGGGCCGGGCTTCACCGCGGGCTGGGACGTCGTGTCGTGGTCAATCATCGGGTCCGGGCCTCCGCTAGTTCGTGCTGTTCGCCGTAGACCTTGATGAAGACCTCATCCAGGGAGGTCCGGGCGCTGGTGAAGGACCGCACGGCCACGCCGTGTTCGATGAGTTCGCGCAGGACCGTGGCCTCGTCGCCGCCCCCGCGGGGCGAGAGCTCGGCCGTCCCGCCGCCGTCGTCGCTGACGACGTCGTACCGGCCGGAGGCGGGAAGCACCCCGGAATAGGAGAGCCGGTACCGGGTGCCGCCGAACTGCTCCTGGACCTCCGAGACGGTGCCGTAGGCGCGGGCCGTGCCGTCCTTGAGCAGGATGACCCGGTCACAGAGCCGCTCCACTTCCTCCATCTGGTGGGTGACCATGATGACGGTGGCGCCGGTGAGCTTTTGCTCATCGATGATGTCCATCAGCAGGCGCCGGTTGACCGGGTCAAAGCCCTTGGTGGGTTCGTCCAGGATGAGCAGTTCGGGGTCGTTCATGATGGTCACGCCCAGCTGGACCTTCTGCTGCTGGCCGCCGGAGAGCTTGTCCAGCCGGGTGGCGGCCTTGTCGCCGAGCTCCACCCGCTCCAGGTAGTCCCGCGACCAGGCCTTGGCACGCGCCTTGTCCAGGCCCTTGAGCCGGCCGAAGTAGACCATGACGTCCAGCACGGCTTCCTTCTTATAGAGGCCGCGTTCCTCCGGCAGGTAGCCGAGGCGGGCGCCGTCCCGCGGGCTGAAGGGTTTGCCGCCGATGTGCAGCGTGCCGGCGGTGGGCTGGTAGATGCCCAGCAGAGCCCGGAGCGTGGTGGTCTTGCCGCAACCGTTGCTGCCCAGGAACCCGAAGGTCTCTCCGGCCCGCACGTCGAAGGACAGGTCCTTGATGACCGTCTTGTCACCAAAGTCCATGCGGAAGTCCTGGATGTGCACAAGCGGCTCCGAGGCCGCGTCCCCCAACGTCATGGGGCCAGTTTATCCATTCCCGGCCAGGCCGGCGGCCTCTTAGCGGCGGCGGCTGATGAGGTGCGGTGGCCATATCCAGAACGAGGGTCGGGGGAGTACCCTAGCATTGACAGTCCTTTGTGACGGGCACTTCGCTCTTGGGAACACTTACGGCCGTGGTTTCGTTTCAGGCCCTTGCTGGAACAAGAGTGGTAACAGGTGCTTTCATGTCAACAATTACTTCCAACCTCCCCATGCCCGGCCCTGACGGACGGTACCCTCGCGAATCGTTCTTGCGTGAGCCGGCACGGTCCTCTGTGTCCAGACCGGACCGGGATCCCCGGCTGGGAATACGGCGACAAGCCGAGGCCATCATCCAAACCGTGTTGGAGTCCGGGCCGATGGACGACCGGATGCATCTCGCGGAGTTCGTAGAACAGTTCCCCGGCCAACCGGAGGTCGCTCTGGCCAACTTCCTCCGTGAAGTTCGTCCCCGCATAGCCGACTACACCGACCCGGCGCTCTGACGCAAGACTTCGGGGTTCCCTACGGTCTCCGCCCCGGCGGCTCAGGCCGCGGGGGTCAGCTGGTAGGCAAAGATGAGCGGCGCGTCCACGCTGGAGGCGCTGATGGACAGCTTCCCGGCCGCCGGCACCTTGATGCTGGCCGACTCCCGGCTGCCGTTGCAGGCGGCTCCGGCCTCGAGTAGCTGCTTGCCGTCCAGTGCGACGGCGAAGAATTCCTTCCCGCCGCCGTCGCAGCTCATGGTCAGGGTGTAGGTGCCGGCGCCGACGGCGGCATCCTTGACGATCGGGGTGCGGTTGAGGATCTTGCCCGCGTCCGCGAGGACGACGCCGGCGGCCGACGGCAGTGCCGTCGCCCGCCAGGCATTGACGTCGGCTGACTCCACCGATCCGACGGGTGCGCAGGCTGCGGTGCCGAGGACGGCGGCGCCGGCCGCCAGGGTGATCAGCCAGCGGTGACGGCGGGCGCGGAGCGGCGGCGTGAGAGTGGAAGGCATGTCTCCAACTTACCGGGTTGCCCATTAACTCCCGGGCCGGGGTCCAACCCGGTGAAGGGGTCCGCGCCAGGGCCGTCCAGCCCTTGACCTTGACGTTGCGTCAAGATCTAGGCTCGAGGTAGAGGCCTTCGGCGGTCCTCATCCGCCGGAACGGAAGGAGTCACCGTGGAATGGTCCGTGCAGCAGGTCGCGAAGTTGGCCGGCACCACCAGCCGCACCCTGCGGCACTACGACGACGTCGGCCTGCTCAAGCCCAGCCGCACCGGCGGGAACGGCTACCGGTACTACAGCCAGGACGCGCTGCTCCGGCTTCAGCGGATCCTGCTCCTGCGCGAACTGGGCCTCGGGCTGCCGGCGATCG
>DASSXE010000480.1:0-3644 GCA_035704125.1 Arthrobacter sp. | reverse complement strand
GAGAGACAATCACCACATTGCGGGCTGGAATAACTTCACAATCCGGCAGTCTTTCGGCGTCATCCCGGGGTTGGGGTCGGTTTGACCGAAAGAAGTGCCGCGTAACATTTCTCAACATTCGTTCGCCGTGGTAAGAGACCTGGTCCTAGCGTGTTCGGGTGACCACTCAGACAAGCACCCCCGCCACCGCAGGAAAGCCCGGTTTCCGGCTGCCCACATGGGCCGGCTCTTTTGGCTTCCAGATCATCGCCGCCCTGATCATCGGCCTGGGCCTCGGCCTGCTCGCCAAATACACGGGCAGCACCAAGACCGACCCGAACGCCCTCGGCGCCACGTTGCAGACCATCGGTTCGAGCTACGTCTCGCTGTTGCAGACCGCCGTCGTTCCGCTGATCTTCACCGCCGTCGTCAGCTCCATCTCCAACCTGCGCGCCGTCTCCAACGCCGCCCGGCTGGCGTGGAACACGCTGCTCTGGTTCGCCATCACCTCGCTGATCGCCGTGCTGATCGGCATGGGCCTGGGCGTGCTGCTGCAGCCGGGCGCGGGAACCGGCATCACCCAGCAGGCAAAGTACGCCGGCAAGTCCGGTGACTGGTGGGCGTTCCTGACCGGGCTGTTCCCGAAAAACTTCCTCGGCCTCGGCGCCAGCACCACCGTCACTGACGGCGTCGCCACCACCGCCGTGAGCTTCAACGTCCTGCAGATCCTGGTGATCGCGATCGCCGTCGGCATCGCCGCCCTGAAGGTGGGCAAGGCCGCCGAGCCGTTCCTGACCCTCAATGCCTCCGCCCTCGCCGTGATCCAGAAGGTCCTCTGGTGGATCATCCGGATCGCACCGCTGGGCACCATCGGCCTGATCGGCAACGCCGTCGCCGTTTACGGCTGGGACACCATCGGCTCGCTCGGCAAGTTCGCCATCGCCATTTACGTGGGCCTGGCCCTGGTCCTGTTCGTGGTCTACCCGGTCCTGATCCGCAGCCACGGCCTGTCCATCAAGCAGTACTTCTCCGGCGTCTGGCCGGCAGTTCAGCTGGCCTTCGTCTCGCGCTCCTCGGTGGGCACCCTGCCCCTGACCCAGCGCGTCACCGAACGGTCCCTGGGTGTGCCCCGCGCCTATGCCTCCTTCGCGGTGCCGCTGGGCGCCACCACCAAGATGGACGGCTGCGCCGCGATCTATCCGGCCGTGTCTGCAATCTTCGTGGCCCAGTTCTTCGGCATCCAGCTGGACTTCAGCCAGTACGTGCTGATCGCCCTGGTCTCCGTGCTCGGCTCCGCCGCGACCGCCGGGACCACCGGCGCCGTCGTGATGCTGACCCTGACCCTCTCCACGCTGGGCCTGCCGCTGGCCGGCGTCGGCCTCCTGCTGGCGATCGACCCGATCCTGGACATGGGCCGCACGGCGGTCAACGTCGCCGGCCAGGCCCTGGTCCCCACCATCGTGGCCAAGCGCCAGGGCATCCTCGACGAGGCCCTGTACAACGCCCCGCGCAACGGGGACCCGTTCAGCGACGACGTGACCGACGCCGCTGCCACGGACGCCGCCGGCGTGGCTCCGGTTGCCGACGCCCGCCGGGACGCCGACGCCGATGAGTTCGAGGGTGGCCGCCTGGTCGGCACCAAGGCCTGACGCACAGGAACAAAAAGCAGTCCCCGGGAGGTGTTCTCCCGGGGACTGCTTTGTTTATTCATGAGTAGTTCACTGGCAAACGGGCCTAGCGGCCGCCTCCGCCGATGACGCCCTTCTCGATGGCCTTGGTGACCGCGTCGGCCTCGGCCTGGGTGAGGGTGCCGCTGCTGACAGCCTTGTCCAGCTTGGTCTTCAGCGCCGCGGCGTGCTTGGTCTGCGCCTCGGTCTTCAGCTCGTCCAGGGCGGCCGTCACCTTGGCTTCGTCGATTCCCAGCGACGACGCGAGCGACTTCGCCAGCTCCGCCTCCATGGCGGCGCGGTCCGGCTTGGTGCCCTGGGCCGGAGGGGTGCTGGGCTTGTGTGCGTCACGGAACGCCTTGAGCGCGTCAACCACCTTGGTCTTGTCGACGCCCAGCTTGGTGGCGAGCTCTGCGGCCTTCACGCCGGCGAAGCCTTCGCGGTCGCCGCCGCGGCCGTGGCCGCCGCGCATCCCGTTGCCGTCGCCCTTGGCGGTGCTGCCGTCCGACGGCGCACTGGAGCTGGCGCTCGGGGTGGGGGCCGGCGTCGTGGTGGCGG
The DNA here is from genome assembly GCA_035704125.1 of Arthrobacter sp. Classification (GTDB taxonomy): domain Bacteria; phylum Actinomycetota; class Actinomycetes; order Actinomycetales; family Micrococcaceae; genus Arthrobacter. The sequence continues at coordinate 1,440 of DASSXE010000480.1, read as the reverse complement.
AAGCCATCCCGGCCACGCCGAGGCCTGCACCCAAGGCCAGGGCGGTGGCCGAAACGCCGAGCGTGATTCTCTTGGTACGTGACATGCGATGTCTCCTGGATCTGCCGCACGGTGACGGCTTGTTCAGTCCTGCAGTGTTGCGCTTCCCGGTGCGGGTTGCCCCGTGCCGGGTGTGGTTCCAGTCTGCCCTGCCGGTTTCGGTGAGAGCTGTTGGCAACCTTTTAGCTTCCTGTGAATGTGGATCAGTGGCTAGGCTCATCCCATGTTGATCGTCACCTCCAATGACATACCGGGCCACCGGATCGATGCCGTCTTCGGCGAGGTCATGGGGCTTACGGTCCGCTCACGCGACGTCGGCGCCCAGGTGGTGGCCGGGCTGCGGTCCCTGGCCGGCGGGGAACTGCGCGAACTGACCCAGGTGCTGTACGAGAGCCGGCAGGAAGTCATGGCGCGGATGGTCGCCGAGGCCGCGCAGCGCGGGGCCAATGCCATCATCGCGATGCGCTTCGACACGGCGCACATGGCCAACAACTGGTCGGAGATCTGCGCCTACGGGACCGCCGTGTACGCGGTTCCGCTGGGCAGCGGGGAGCCCGGGGCGACAGGACAGTCGGTCCAGTTGACGGAGCAGGTGACGTACGACGGCGGCCCCCGGCGATAAAGTTGCCCGGAGTGCAAAGATGCACATAGTGTAATTCCATGCCCCCTCTCCCGTTCGGTCCCGGCGACCATGCCGGCGGTGCCGCCCTCGACCACCCGGCCCCCGCCCCCTCCAGGCGCGAACTGAACAAGGCCGCCACCCGGGAAGCCATCACCAACGCGGCCCTCGGCCTGCTCCGCACCAGCGGACCGGGCAACTTCACCGTGGAGGACATTGCCGACGCCGCCGGGATCTCCCGCCGCACGTTCTTCAACTACTTCGGCAGCACGGAGGCCGTTATTGCCTCGGTGACGCACGGCTTCCTCGACATTGCACTTCAGCAGTTCCGGCTGCGCCCCGTTGACGAGCCCATCCTGGAATCCGCCCAGGCCGCCCTGGTGGCCCTGGCGGACCCGATGACCATCGCCCCGCTGGCCGAGCTTTACAGCCTGGGCCAATCCAACCCGCAGCTGAACCGTTCCGAGCTGGAGGCATGGGACCACTGCACCGCGGAGATCATTGATGCCGCCCGGGCCCGCTTTGATGCCGGTGCCGGGAGCATCGATGAGCTTTACCTCCGCGCCCTGGCCGGCTCCGTGATTTCGTGTGGAAAGGCCGCCATGGATCTCTGGTTCGCCCGCTGCCAGGGCGAGCTCACGCCGGCGTCCCTGTCCACCCTCCGCCAACTCCTGATCGACTCCATGAGCCTGCTGGGCTCCGGATTCACCTCCCCGGCAGCCGCACCGGCCGCCGCTCTCCCCGCCGCCCCTTCCCCAGATCGGTTCTGACATGGCACTCCT
>DASSXE010000417.1:0-4821 GCA_035704125.1 Arthrobacter sp. | reverse complement strand
TGTGCGGTGGCAACCGTTCTGGCCGTGCCGCTGGTACCGGCCGGTGTGCCCATCCTGGTTGCAGCGCTGGTGGCGGCGGTCATTGGCTGGTTCAGCTTCGGGCCCCGCGGCGAGGGGCTGGAACCTGACGTGGATCCCTATGCCGAGCGGCACCACCACGGCGTTGGCCACCGTCCGGGGGAGGGCGCATGACGCTCTGGCTGTGGCTTCTGCTCTCCTGCGTGCTGGCCTATGCCTGGAAACTTCTGGGCTACCTGGTGCCGGCCGGGCTGTTGAGCAATCCGCGGATCTCACGCGTCGCGGGCGTGATGACCATCGGGCTGCTGGCCTCGCTCACCGTCGTGAACACGGTGGCATCCGGGCAGGCGCTGGCGCTCGACGCACGGGTCGGCGCCCTCGGTGCGGCAGCGGTTGCGCTGGTCTTCCGGGCCCCGTTCCTGGTGGTGGTACTGGCCGGCGCGGCGGCGGCGGCCGGGCTGAGGCTTCTGGGCTGGGCCTGATCAGGGGAGCCGAGCGCCGAGCGGACTTTAGTCCCTAGCCTGCCCCGGCCGCCGGGTGGGAGCATCCAGTGATGACCGAAAAAGACGCTGCAGACGCCGCTGCCCCGGATCCGTCGAGCCCTCGACAGGGCGCTGCCGGGCCGGAGCGCTCCGGCAAACCGCACGGGCGCCCCGCCCCGGGCCAGGGTTCGCGGGCCTCCACCGGCGCAGTATCAACCGGTGCCATCTCCACCCGGGAGCTGCAGGAGCTGGCCCGGCGCCGCCGGGAGGCCGAGGAAAAGCTGCAACAGCATCTGCAGGAGGCGAAGCACAAGCCGGCCGACGGCGAGGGCTAAGCGGCAGCGGGACCGGATTCCGGCGCCCGCTGCCACCGGCGTGTCACTCGGCGGCGTCGACCGTCACGACGATCTTGCCGCGGGTGTGGCCCTCCATATTGGCCCGGAACGCGTCGGCCGCCTGGGCCAGCGGGAAGGTCCGGGCCACCTCGACGCGGAAGCCGCGGCTGTCCACCAGGTCCGCGAGTTCCTGGAGCTGGGTGCCGACCGGGCTGACCCACATCCAGGTCCCGCCGTGCTGCTCAACGTCGCCGTCGGCGATGGAGGCGTGCCGTCCTCCGTTGGCCAGGACGGCCAGGGTGGCTTCGAGGTTTCCACCGGCAAAGTCGGCCACGACGTCGACGCCCTCGGGACGCAGCTCCCGGACCCGGCCGGCCAGGCCCTCGCCGTAGCTGACCGGCTCCGCTCCGAGCGAGCGGAGGAAGTCGTGGTTCTTTTCCGATGCGGTCGCGATCACCGAGGCGCCGAGGGCGACGGCGATCTGGATGCCCAGGGACCCGACGCCGCCGGCGCCGCCGTGGATCAGCACGCTCTGGCCCGCGGAGACGCCCAGGCGGGTCAGGACCTGGTAGGCCGTGAGGCCGGCCAGCGGCAGGCCTGCGGACTCGTTCCAGCCCAGGCTGGCGGGCTTGCGGGCGAGGACCCGCTCGGGCAGGGCGATGTACTCGGCGAAACTGCCGCCGTGGACGTAGTCCTTGCGGCCATAGGAGATGACCTCGTCGCCGGGCTTGAACTGCGGCGCATCGATGCCGACGGATTCCACCACGCCCGCCACGTCCCAGCCCGGAATCGCCGGGAACTGCAGGTCCATGGCGGCGTCCAGTCCGCCGGCCATGATCTTCCAGTCGACCGGGTTCACGGACGCTGCCTTGACCTTGACCAGCACCATTCCGGGGCCGACTTTGGGCATCGGCTGCTCGGTCAGTTCAAGGACGTCGGGGTTGCCGTATTCGCGGTAAGTCATTGCTTTCATGCTGGCGTCAACGGCCATCCCCGGACTGCTATTCCGTGTCCCGTGGTGAGGGGAGTTTCAGCGGGCGGTGCCGAGACCGGCGAGCTTTAGGATCAGCTGCAGGCCTTCCGGCGTGCCGGGCCAGTGCCTCCGCACCGCGTCCGTGCCCGCCCGGTTGACCACGGACCGCAGCACCAGGGCGACGATCACGACGTCGTCCGCGTACCCGATTACGGGCAGGAAATCCGGCACCAGGTCGATCGGGGAGAGCAGGTAGAGCAGCAGCAGGACCAGCCGGATGCGGACGCCCACCGCGACGCTGCCGTCGGCGATCAGCCGCCTGATCAGCCGCAGCAGGTCAGGCAGGAGACGGAGCGCGTCCTTCATGGTCACGGTCTCCGGGTGGCGCCTGGCGTAGCTCCACAGGAGCACCAGCAACACGGCGTACATCAGCAGCAGTCCGCCGATCACGCCGGCCAGGGTTTCCCACGTCATGGCTCAACCGTACGTGCCGCCGAAGCCGCTTCCGTAGGCGGCACCCAGCACCGTGCCGGGCAGCGGCGACTGGGGCGGCAGCGGCCGGGCCGGCCGCTCCGCGCGGATGGCGTCCTCCAGCAGGGCCGCCGGCCGGCGCCAGGCGTCGGAGCCGGCCTCCATGGTGTCCACGACGCCGATCAGCATCGCCAGCAGCCGGATCATGTCCGTCATCGAAATGTCGCTGCGGAGCGTGCCCTGTCCCTGGCCGCGGCCCAGCAGCGCGGCCACGGACTCGAACAGGTCGCCGGTGATACCGGTCAGCACGCCGCGGCGGCCCGCCACCGCGCCGAGCAGGTTGGCCTCGTCGCTGGCCACCCGCATCAGGGCATCGACCACCAGGAACAGGCCCTCGGCGGCGTCCTTGCCGGCCAGCGCCTCATCCATGACGGGGTTGACCCGCAGCTTCAATTGCTGGTGCAGCGCGGCGAGGACCAGTTCCTCCTTGTCCGCGAAGTTCCGGAACAAGGTGGCCGGACCGACCCCCGCGGTCACGGCGATAGTCTGCAGCGGCACCTCCGGACCGTGCTCGCGGAAGCACTGGCGGGCCGCGGCAATGATCTTATTGACGTTGCGCGCAGCGTCCGCGCGGAGCGGCCTGCGGTCTACTGCCCGGTTCATTTGCTCAGGGTAGCAACGCCGGGGCGGCGGAAACTTATTACCCACGGGTTCATTTTTTTGTGACGCGGCGGGGAGCCGGCGGCGGGTCTGCCGGCCGGCCTGCGGGCCGGTCTTGCGGCCTGCCGGGCGGCCGGGCCGCCGTGGCACACTGGAGCCATGCTGCTTGCCTTTTCTGTTGCCCCTTCCGGACGTCCCGCCGGTTCCACGGCCAGCCCCGACGCCGGCTCCGATACCGACGATGCTTCGGTCCACGACGCCGTTGCCGAGGCGGTGCGGATCGTCCGGGAGTCCGGCCTGCCGAACCGCACGGACTCGATGTTCACCACCATCGAGGGTGAATGGGACGAGGTGTTCGACGTCGTCAAGCGGGCTACCGAGGCGGTGGGCCGCTTCGGCAGCCGGGTGTCGCTGGTGATCAAGGCGGACATCCGCCCCGGCTTCAGCGGTGAACTGACGGGCAAACTGGACCGACTGGAGCGCGCCCTGGGCGATTAGGGCGGTGCGGCCAAGCCTAATAGTAAGTATGCTGAGATTCCCTGTGGTGGCCGGCCCGCCTGCCGGGAACGACACCACCAGGCGAAGCTCGCAAAGGACACGAACCAGGCTATGAACGCGACCCAGGATCCCCGCCCGCCCCAGGCGGTGCGGATCAGTTCCGCCCCGGCCGAGCTTGCCGGGCTCGGCCCGCTGCTGGAGGCCGCGGCTTCCGGCGTCGGGGACGTTCCCGCGCTGCTGGCCCTCGCGACGGATGCCGGCGTGTCCGCGCCGAAGCCCGGTGCCGGCCGAACGGCCTTGCTCTGGGAGCTCCTGGCCTCCGTCACCGCCGTCGACGTCGCTGCCGGCCGCATCCTCGAACCGCACCTGGACGCCGCCGCCATCCTTGACCAGGCGCAGGCCCCCGATCCCACGGACGTCCCTGCCTACGATGCCAGCGCCTACGATGCCACCGCCATTGCCTTCGAGGGGGCGTGGGGAGTCTTCGCCGCGGAGGCACCGGGCCTCACCCTGGCCGCAGGGGAGTCCGGCGGCGGGACCGTGCTGACCGGCTCCAAGCCGTGGTGTTCCATTGCCGCCCAGCTGGACCGCGCCGTCGTGACCGCCCACCTGCCGGACGGCGGCCGCGCCGCGTTTGCCGTGGACCTGCACGCCGCCGGGGTCAGTTTCGCCGATCCCGCCTGGACCAGCCTGGGCCTGCGCGAGGTGCCCAGCGGCACGGTGCACTTCGACGCTGTCCCGGCCGTGCCCCTCGGCGGCCAGGGCTGGTACTACCGCCGTCCCGGCTTCGCGTGGGGCGGCATGGGCGTTGCCGCCTGCTGGCTGGGCGGCGCCGTGGCGGTGGCCCGCAGCTACCGGGATGCCCTGAAGGCGGCGGACGACGGCGGACGCGCGCCGGACCAGCTGGCCCTGGCCCACCTTGGCGAGATCGACCGCACGCTGACCGGCCTCACGTCCTACCTGGCCCGCACGGCCGCCCGGATCGACGCGGGCGAACTGTCCGGCCCCGGCGCCTGGAGCGAAGCGCTGCGCGTCCGAGGCAGCGTGGCTTCCGCCGTCGAACGCATCCAAACGCTGGTAAGCCAGAACCTGGGGCCCGCGCCGCTGGCCTTCGACGCCCGTTACGGCAAGCGCATGGCGGACCTTTCGCTCTACCTCCGCCAGCACCACGGCATGCGCGACGACGCCCAGCTCGGCGCACTGACGTTCAAGGGCGACCATCCATGGTGAGCTTCACGCACCAGGACGCGGGGACCCCGGAGAGCGTCTGGGCCGGCAGCGGCGCCGCCGTCCTGCCGGAGCTCCCGCTGGACGACGGCGAACTGGCCGGGCTGTCCTTCATCGTCCTGGCTGCTCATCCGGATGACGAATCCCTCGGTGCGGG
>DASSXE010000379.1:0-2173 GCA_035704125.1 Arthrobacter sp. | reverse complement strand
GGTCCCAGGGGTTGCGGGTGGGGCCGTAGGCGGAGTGCTCGGTGGAGGAGCCCATCGCGAACTCGTCCAGGTTGGTCTTGCCGAGGATCGGCATCTTCGCGGCGCGCAGGCGCTCGACGACGGTGGCGTCGTAGGGGCTGTGCCAGCCCTCGAGGATCTTCGAACCGGCCGTGGTGGGCTGGCCGATGGTGACGATCAGGTCCTTGACGGCGATCGGAACGCCGGCGAGCACGTGGAGTTCCTCGGCGGCGGGGCCGCCGGCGGCGCGGATGGCGTCCACCTCGGCGGCGACGGCGAGGGCTTCCCCGGCGTTGACGTGCAGGAAGGCGTTGACCTGGCCGTCGACGGCGGCGATGCGGTCGAGGTAGGCCTGGGTGACCTCGACGGCGGTGACTTCGCGGGCGGCGAGCTTTTCGGCGAGCGCGGCGGCGGAGAGGCGGATCAGTTCGGTGCTGGTGTCAGTCATGGTTCTTAGTCCTCATCCAGGATGGCCGGGACCTTGAAGCGGCCCTCATACGCGTCGGGGGCGCCGGACAGAGCCTGCTCGGCGGTGAACGTGTGGCCCACGACGTCTTCGCGGAAGACGTTGGTCAGCGGAATCGGGTGGGACGTGGCCGGGACGTCGTCCCCGGCGGCCTCGCTGACGGACTTGACCGATTCGACGATGACGGCGAGTTCGCCGGCCATCCTGTCCAGCTCTTCAGCACTCATCTCGATGTGCGCGAGCCGCGCGAGATGCGCGACGTCGTCGCGGTTGATCGCAGCCATGGATCTCCCCTGCAAGGTTCGGATTATTTTCCGTCCCAGTCTACGTGGGTTCGCATGCTGTTACTGTCGGGCCTACCCCTGGCATGGCCGGCGGGTTTCGACCTACCCGGCGATGTCCCTGCCCTTGCGGAAGGCATTGGTGCGGGCATGCTCGTGGACGCGGTCGAGGGCTTCGATCTGTGCTTGCCCCTCGGCGATGAGCCGGGTGAACGTGGCCGGCTCAAGCCCCAGTTGCGGGGCCAGCTCCTCCAGCGTCTGCCAGCCGCCGATCTTGCCAAGGACCGCGGAGCGCATCAGTTCCGATTCCAGCACCAGGGTCATCGGCGAGCGGCTTAGCAGCCGCCCGTTGAGCTTCAGGCGGCCGGCGTGCTCTGCCAGCCAGGCGGCGGCCTGGCGGTGGGGCCGCTGGCGGATACCCAGGTCGTGGATCAGCTGGCGGAGCTGTTCGCGCTCCCGCCCAACCTCCGCAGCCAGGCCGTCGAGTTCCGCGTGGACCGGGGTGTCGGTGAAGTCCTTGGCCATCCGCCTGAGCCTGCCCAGGCCCGCCGTGGCGCCGGTCAGGTGATCGGAGAGATACAGGCCCAGCAGTTTCTCGTCGATGGTTTCGGGGATGTGCGCTGCCATGGAACCTCCGGCTGTACTCGTGCTGTTTCCAGCGTGTGTCAGGGATGGTGCTCTGGCTGCAACCCTACCGGAGGGCCGGGCATCGAGGTCAGAGGTCCAGCCGGTAGACCAGCAGCTTGATGTCCGTCTCCGGCACGAACCAGTCGCGTTCGGGAACCCGGCGGAATCCGGTCTTCCGGTAAAGGCCGTGGGCGCTCTCCCAGGTCAGGCCTGTGGTCAGGGCCACGCCGGTGACGCCCGGAAGGGTCCTGGCGTGGTCGATGATGGCCTCCACCATGGCCTTGCCGGCGCCGCTGCGCTGAACGGCCGGGTCCACCACCAGCATCCGGAACTCCAGCTCGTCCGGCCGGGCGATGTCCGCGTACGGCTCCCCGGCAACGGCGAGGGTCACCGAGCCGACGATCTCGCCGGCACGTTCGGCGACCCAGATGGTCGCGTCCTGGTGCCGCTGGGCCACCTTCTGGATTTGGCGCATGTAGGGATGGTCGGCGTCGTCGAAGTAGCCGGCGGCCAGGTAGGCGTCCCTGGTGATGCGGGCGACGGCGTCGAAGTCGGCCGGGACTGCGGGCCGGATGAGGATCTGCGAAGGCACCTGTCAATGCTACGTGCAGCCGTGCGGGGCGCCCGGCCAATCGGCCTATTCCGTGACTGAGGTATCAGAGCGGGAACGTGCCGGAGAGTTCCAGCGGCCCGGCGCAGGTCCAGGCTTCGAGGCGCTCCTCGACGGAGGGCCCGCCGCTCAGCACGCTGGTGAGCCGGGGCCGCCGGACCCAGCAGCCGG
>DASSXE010000291.1:0-5281 GCA_035704125.1 Arthrobacter sp. | reverse complement strand
GCCAGGCGGCCGGCTTCGGCGGGGTCCGGGCTGCCCGGGGAGTCGGTTCCGGGCTGCCCGCCGGCGGCCACCCCGTCGAGCCGGGCGGCGAGGGCGTCGAGTTCCGGGGGAGCCGCCAGCCGGTACGCGCCGGTGGTCAGGCAGAAGCCCCGGGGAACCGGGAGCCCGGCTGCCACGAGGCGGCCGAGGTTCAGCGCCTTGCCGCCCACCATTGCGAGCGGAGCGGCCGCGGCCTGCTCCAGTTCGAGCACGTACCCGGTCGGCGCGGAACTTTTGGGCGCAGAAGATGTGGCCATGACGGCTCCTCGGGGCGGGCTGGGTGCTGTTGGGCACACGCTAGCCCTGGCCGCTCCGGCGCGGCAAGGGTCCGTGGACCCCTGCCCCGGGCCGTGCTTTAGGGGGTCAGCAGCACCTTGATGGCGCGGCGTTCGTCCATGGCGCGGTAGGCCTCCGGGGCATCCTCAAGCGGCATGACGGCGTCGAATACCCGTCCCGGGTTGATGCTGCCGTTCAGGACGTCGGCCAGCAGTTCAGGAATGTAGGTGCGGGCGGGGGCCATGCCGCCGCCGATGGTGATGTTGGTGTCGAACAGGTAGCGCACCGGGATTTCGGCGCCGCCGGTCGGCACGCCCACGAAGCCCATGGCACCGCCCGGGCGCACACTGTGCAGCGCCTGCTCCATCGACTCCTTGGTGCCCACGCATTCCAGCACAGAATCGGCCAGTACCCCGCCGAGCAGTTCGCGGACCTTTGCCACGCCGTCCTCGCCACGCTCGGCCACGATGTCCGTGGCGCCGAATTCGCGGGCGATGGCCTGCCGGTCGGCGTGCCGGGACATGGCGATGATCCGTTCGGCGCCCAGCCGCTTGGCGGCCAGCACGCCGCAGAGGCCCACGGCGCCGTCCCCCACCACGACGACAGTCCGGCCGGGACCGGCCTGTGCGGCGAGGGCGGCGTGGTGCCCGGTGGCCATCACGTCGGAGAGGGTCAGCAGGCTGGCGCGGAGCGCGTCATCGGGGTCGGTGACGCCCGGGACCTTGACCAGCGTCGACCCGGCCAGCGGCACGCGGACGGCCTCGCCCTGGCCGCCGTCGATCGCCAGGCCGGAGTCATCGGTGCCGCCCCAACCGGCGAGGCGGTCGCACGCGACGGTGACGCCGTTGCGGCACTGCGGGCAGGTTCCGCAGCTGACCACGAAGGGAGCGATCACCAGGTCGCCCACGGCCAGCTCAGTGACCGCGTCGCCGAGGCTCTCCACGATGCCGATGAACTCGTGGCCGATGGCGGACGGCTTGTGGATGGGCTTGACGCCGCGGTAGGGCCAGAGGTCGGAACCGCAGACGCAGGCGGCGGTGACTTTGACGACGGCGTCGGTGGGGTGCTGGATGGTGGGGTAGTCGCGGTCTTCGACGCGGATGTCGCCGGGGCCGTGGATGATGGTGGCGCGCATGGGGTTCCTCGCTTGCTGGTGGGTGGGGATGAGGCCGATCTTAGTCCTGAACGCCGGGCGTTGAGCCGCCCAGCAGCCGGCCGATCCTGTCCTGGACGTCGAGTTCGGCGGCGGACTCGTGATTGAACAGGATCCGGTAGATCACCGGGGCCACGACGACGTCGACGATCTCCCGGGCGTCCGGCGCGGCCTCGCCGCGGGCCTCGGCAAGCCTCCGCAGTTCCTCGACGTGGCTTTGCATCAGGGCGAAGTAGTCCCGCGTCACGGCGCCGTCCGCCAGCATGTCCCGCAGCACCTGCCGTCCCAGTTCCGAGGAGAACTCCTCGACGTAGGGGATGAACCACGCCTCCATGTCGCCTTTCAGCGAGCCGGTGTCCTCCACCTGCTCGGGCAGCATCCGGTTCGACGCGACGGCGGCGAGCAGCCGCGGGAGGTCCCCCCAGCGGCGGTAGATGGTGGACGAGTTCACCCCGGCCCGTTCGGCCACGAGGGGGACCGACAGGGCCGTGCGGGCGCCGTCGTTCTCCTCCAGCAGGGAGCGGACCGCCTGGTGAACGGCCTGCTGGACGCGGGCGCTGCGGCCGCCGGGCCGCGGAGTCGCTGTAGCCATCATCACACCATCCTAAGGCAGAACTTTCGCTTTAGTACGGCCATTCCGGTGTAATCTCTTAATGCACAGATTGTGCGTTTGGCTATTCTGAGTAGGCAGGGATCAGCAGTGAAGAACACCGGTACCGCGTTCTGGCTTCACGCGGCGCTCTTGACGGTTTTCATCGGGGCCTCGTCGGCACCGTCGCCGTTGTATGAGTTTTACGCACGCGAGTGGGGCTTGGGCTCCGCGGCGGTGACCGTGATCTTTGCCGTCTACGCCGTGGCGGTCCTGCTCACCCTGCTGGTGGTCGGGTCCCTGGCCAACCACCTGGGGACCCGGCCGGTGCTCCTGGGCGCGGTGGCGCTGCAGATCGGCGCGATGATGACCTTCGCGTTCGCGCCGGGCCCGGAGATGCTGCTGGCTGCCCGGGCGCTGCAGGGCGTCGCAACCGGTGCGGCAATGGGCGCCGCAGGGGCGGCGCTGCTGGCCTTCGAGGGAACGGCACGCCGGGGCCGCGGCTCCCTGGTGAACAGCGCCGCGTCACCGATCGGCCTCTCCATCGGCGCCCTCGGCTCGGCGTCCCTGGTCCGGTTCCTGCCTGAGCCCACGAAGACCGTGTACTTCTTCCTCGCGGCGCTGCTGCTGGTCCTGGGTACCGCCCTGTTGTGGCTGCCCAGCGCCGGGCGCGTGGCTCCAGGCTGGCTGCGGTCCCTGGTGCCCGAAGCCCGGGTTCCCGCGTCTGCCCGCAGGACGATGGCAGCGACCATGCCCGTTGCGGCCGCCACCTGGGCGCTCGCCGGCTTCTACCTCTCGCTGGGCCCGGCGCTGGCGCACTCGATCACCAGGGACAACTCCGTGCTGGTGGGCGGCCTCGCGCTGTTTGCCCTCTTCGTGCCCGGTGCCTTGGCCATCCTCGTCGTCCGCCGCTGGTCGGACCGCAGTACGCTCCTGACCGGCGTCATATCCCTGATCGCAGGCATCTCCTTGACCGTGCTCGCCGTCCAGCTGGGATCCGCCCCGATGTACTTCGCTGGCACGATGGTGGCCGGAATCGGCTTCGGCAGCGGGTACTTCGGCGCCATGCGCATGACGCTGCCCCTCTGCGGCCCGCACGAGCGCGTCGGTATGCTCTCCAGCATCTACCTGATCTGCTACCTCGGCTTCAGCGTTCCGGCGGTCGCAGCCGGATTGCTGGTGGCCGTGGCCGGCATGAAGGGGACCACCCTGATCTACGGCGCAGCCCTGGTGCTGGCCGCCATCCCGGCCCTGCTGCGCACCGCCCGGGGAACCCGCATCAACCGCATCACCCCGGCTGCCGAACCGTCGGCAGCGTCCTGAAAGGAACCGACATGACCTTCACCCTCCCCGCCGACACCGCCGGCCGGCCCATCACCGTTATTGGCGGCGGCACGCTGGGCCGCCGCGTGGCGCTGATGCTCTCGCTCCAAGGCGCCGAAGTGCGGATCTTCGACACAAACCTGGCCGTAGGCCAGGCCGCCGTCGACTACATCGCCGCCGAGCGCCCCGCCGTCGCGGCCGAACACGGCGGCACCCCGGAGGGCCGGTACACGGCAGGCGATGACCTCGCCGCCGCCCTCGAGAATGCCTGGCTGGTGGTTGAAGCGGTCCCCGAAAAACTCGAACTCAAGCGCCGGATCTTCGCCGACCTGGACCGCCTGGCCCCGGCCGACGCCCTGCTGGCCAGCAACTCCTCCTCGTTTGCCTCCTCCGAGTTCATCGGCGGAGTCGGCACCCCCGGGCGCGTCCTGAACATGCACTTCTACATGCCGCCGGCCGTGCGCTCGGTGGAGCTGATGTCCTGCGGCCAGACCGATCCGGCGGTCCTCGACCTGCTGATGGCCGAGCTGCCCAAGTACGCCCTGGCGCCGCACCTGGTCCGCAAGGAGAGCACCGGCTTCATCTTCAACCGGGTCTGGGCCGCGATCAAGCGCGAGTCGCTGCTGGTAGTGGCCGAGGGAGTGGCCGAGCCCGAGGACGTGGATGAACTCTTCCTCGACGTTTTCAAGGCGGACACGGCACCGTTCCGCTTCATGGACCAGGTGGGACTGGACGTGGTGCTGGACATCGAAAACCACTACTGCGAACTGGCCGGCATGGACAACAAGTCGGCTCCGCTGCTGCAGGAATACATCGACAAGGGCTGGCTGGGCATCAAAACCGGCCGCGGCTTCTACAACGACTACGCGTAACCCGCGGCAACGCGACCAACGACAACGCGGGGCCAGCCCCGGCCCGTCATGCCCTGCGGCAGGGGCCGGGACTGCCCCCGCGTTTGTTTGTTCGACGTCCCAGGTGCGGCCTTAGCGCGACGCACACCAGATCTGGGTGCCGTCGGCCTTGAACAGCATGGCCCGCTCGCCCGTGGAGCCGTAGCGCACCCAGAGAATCTTTCCGTCCGGGGTGGCGAGTTCCACCGTGGCGGCCGCGGGCAGGCGGCCGGGCCGGCGTACCGTGACGGCTGCCCCGGCCGGCAGGCCCAGCCAGTTGGTGGCCCAGACCAGCTCTGCAGGGGCCGCCTCAGACGGCTTCAAGCACGCTGACATAGTTCGCAATGCCGACGCCGCCCATGTTCTGTACTGCCGCCCGGCGCGGTGCCGCCAGCTGCATGTCTCCGGCGGTGCCGGTGAGCTGCATTGCGGCGATGACGTGCTGCGAGACCCCGGTGGCACCCACCGGGTGGCCCTTGGCCTTGAGGCCGCCGGAGACGTTGATGGGCAGCTTGCCGTCCTTGAAAACCCAGCCTTCCTTGACGGCGCGGGAGCCTTGGCCGGGTTCGGTCAGGCCCATGGCCTCGTACATCAGCAGTTCGGCGATGGTGAAGCAGTCGTGCACCTCGGCGAAGTCCAGGTCCTCGAGGCGGACGCCGGCCATGCCCAGGGCCCGCTGCCACGACGCGCGGGTCGCGGCGAACGCGGTCGGGTCCCGGCGGTCGGTGGGGAAGAAATCGTTCGCCTGGCCGAACCCTGCCAGCCGGACCGGTGCGGTGGCCCCGCCGGTGGGGGCGAGGGAGAGAACGACGGCGGCGGCGCCGTCGGACACGGGGGAGCAGTCGGTGCGGCGCAGCGGGTCCGCGACCATCGGGTTCTTGTCCGAGACGGTCCGGCAGAACTCCTCGCCGAGGTCCTTGCGGAGCTGGGCGTAGGGGTTGTCCACGCCGTTGCGGTGGTTCTTCGCCGCGATGGTGCCGAGTACGTCGGAGACCGGTCCGTAGCGCTTTT
>DASSXE010000272.1:0-2946 GCA_035704125.1 Arthrobacter sp. | reverse complement strand
GACCTGGGCTTCTGGCACATTTTCGCCCTGTCCGCCGCGGCCCTGCTGAGTGCCCACCTGGTCTTCACCCTGCTGCTGACCTACTACAAGATCCAGCGCCAGCGGCGGCGGCACCGCGAACTGCTGGCTCTCCTGGCGTCTCCGTCCGCGGATGCCGCCCGGACCATGGTGATCAGCCACGACTCCCCCGTCGCCTACTGCCTCCCCGGCGGTGCGCGTTCGGTCACCGTGCTCTCCGACGGCCTGATGGCCGCCCTCGAACCCGACGAGCTGCGCGCGGTCCTGAGCCACGAAAACGCCCACCTGAGCCAGCGCCACCACCTGCTGCTGTGGGCCTTTGCCGCCTGGCGGCAGGCCCTGCCGTGGCTGCCGACCACCCGGCTGGCACAGGAAGCCGTCAACTCCCTCATCGAGATGCTGGCCGACGACGTCGCCCTCAAGACCGCGAGCAGGGCCACCCTGATCAGGGCCATCGCCATCGTCGCCAGCGGCTCTGCCACTGCCGGTGCCGTGCCTGCCCCGGCGGCCCGGATGTCCTTCGGCACCGCGGAGGCCGACGCCGCCCAGCCCGGCGCAACCGGGGGCGCCGGCGCCATGGTGACGACGGCGTCGCGGGTCAGCCGGCTGCTGTCCCCCCGGCCGCCGCTGCCGGAACCGCTGCGCTACGCCGTGCTGGGCGCCTGCCTGCTGCTGCTGGCCGTGCCGACGGCGCTGCTGATCGTCCCCGGCCTGCTGGGCTGAGCCCGGCGGGTCCGGCCCCTGCGGTTGCCTGTTCCCGGCGGCGCCGCGGCACCGCTCAGGCGTCGATGCGTTCCCGGTCCAGGCTCGCGGCGCCGGCGATGATGAAGTCCTTCCGGGGAGCCACATCGGAGCCCATCAGCAGGTCGAAGGTCTCCTCGGCCTGCTTGGCGTTCTCCACCCGGACCTTGCGCAGGGTCCGGTGCCGCGGGTCCATCGTGGTTTCCGCGAGCTGCTCGGCATCCATTTCGCCCAGGCCCTTGTAGCGCTGGATCGGCTCCTTGTACCGCTTGCCCTCCTTGGCCAGCCGGCCCAGCAGGGCGTGCAGTTCCGCCTCCGAGTAGGTGTAGATCATCTCGTTGGCCTTCTGGCCGGCGTTGATGACCTCCACCCGGTGCAGCGGGGGCACGGCGGCGAAGACGCGGCCCTGGTCGATCATCGGTCGCATGTAGCGGAAGAACAGCGTGAGCAGCAGGGTCCGGATGTGGGCGCCGTCGACGTCGGCGTCGGTCATCAGGATGACCTTGCCGTAGCGGGCGGCCGCGATGTCGAAGCTGCGCCCGGAGCCGGCCCCGACCACCTGGATGAGGGCGGCGCACTCGGCGTTGGAGAGCATGTCGCCCACCGACGCCTTCTGGACGTTAAGGATCTTGCCGCGGATCGGCAGCAGGGCCTGGAAGTCCGAGGAGCGCGCCAGCTTGGCCGTTCCGAGCGCCGAGTCGCCCTCGACGATGAACAACTCGGAACGTTCGACGTCGTCGGTGCGGCAGTCCGCCAGCTTGGTCGGCATCGAGGAGGTTTCCAGGGCGTTCTTGCGCCGCTGGGTTTCCTTGTGGACGCGGGCCGAGATGCGGGATTTCATCTCGCTGACGACTTTTTCGAGCAGCAGCGCGGACTGTGCCTTGTCGTTGCGGTTGGCGGAGGTGAGCTTGGCGTTGATTTCCTGCTCGACCACCTTGGCCACGATCGCGCGGACGGCCGAGGTGCCCAGAATTTCCTTGGTCTGGCCCTCGAACTGCGGTTCGGCGAGGCGGACCGTGAGAACGGCCGTCAGGCCGGCGAAAATGTCGTCTTTTTCGATCTTGTCGTTGCCGGCCTTGAGCTTGCGGGCATTGGCCTCGACCGCCTTGCGGAACGTCTTGAGCAGCGCCTGTTCGAAGCCGGACTGGTGGGTTCCGCCCTTGGGGGTGGAGATGATGTTGACGAAGCTGCGGACGGTGCTGTCGTAGCCGATGCCCCAGCGCAGGGCGACGTCCACCTCGCAGTCGCGTTCCACCTCGGCCAGCTGGCTGTGCCCGCGGTCGTCCAGGACGGGGACGGTTTCCTTGAACTTACCGGCGCCGTGCAGCCGCCAGACGTCGGTCACGGCGGGATCGGCGGCGAGGAAGTCGACAAACTCGGCGATGCCGCCGTCGTGGTGGAAGACCTCCTCGTGCGGGCCGGACTCCCCCGGGGTGCCCGGGGCCTTGCGCTCGTCGCGCACGGTGAGTTTGAGGCCCGGGACCAGGAACGAGGTCTGCCGGGCGCGGGCGGCCAGGTCCTCGTAGGAGAACTTCGCGTCCGGGGTGAAGATCTGCCGGTCGGCCCAGTAGCGGATCCGGGTGCCGGTCACGCCACGTTTGGCCTTCCCGACGATATCCAGGACGGAGCCGTCCACGAAGGGCTCGAAGACGGCGGCCGGGTCGGGCCGGGTGCCGGGGTCCTTGAAGCGGCCCGGTTCGCCGCGGCGGAAGGACATCTTGTAGGTTTTGCCGCCGCGGTCGACCTCGACGTCGAGCCGGGAGGAGAGGGCGTTGACCACCGAGGCGCCGACGCCGTGCAGGCCGCCCGAGGCGGTGTAGGAACCGCCGCCGAACTTGCCGCCGGCGTGCAGCTTGGTGAAGACCACCTCGACGCCGGTGAGCCCGGTCTTGGGTTCGACGTCGATCGGGATGCCGCGGCCGTCGTCGTGGATCTCCACCGAATTGTCCGCGTGCAGGATGATCTTGATGTCGTGGCCGAAGCCTGCCAGTGCCTCGTCGACCGAGTTGTCGATGATTTCCCAGAGGCAGTGCATGAGGCCGCGGGAGTCCGTGGAACCGATATACATGCCGGGGCGCTTGCGGACGGCCTCCAGGCCCTCCAGCACGGAAAGATGCCGGGCGGTGTAATCAGAGCTAGGTGCCACGGGTCGGAAACTCCTTCGGGGGTGGAACGCGAAATACGCTC
>DASSXE010000254.1:0-3376 GCA_035704125.1 Arthrobacter sp. | reverse complement strand
GGTGCGCCGGTGGCGGGGTCGGTCAGCAGGCCGGACAGGGTGACCACCTCGGCGACCTTCTGGTCGGCGAAGGCGAGCCAGCTGCGCAGCTGCCCGGAGAGCGCGGTCTCCTCCTCGACGTCGTGCGGGACGTGCTGGGTGGAGGTGGAGGTGGAGACTGCCAGCCGGCCGACGGCGGACTGCAGTTCCTCGATTTTCGCCGCCGAGGCCGCGAGGTCGTTGCGCCAGATGTTGTGGCCGTCCACGACGCCGGCGACGAGGGTCTTCGCGCCCAGGCCGGCCAGTGCGGCGGCCGAGGGCACGGCGCCCTTGAACACGTCCAGGTGCAGCGCATCGATGCCGGTGGCGGCGAGGGTACCGAGCTGGCCGTCCAGGGCCCCGTAAGGCGTGGAGACGAACAGCTGCGGGCGGTGGGCGGCGCCGGAGAGGACCTCGTAGGTCCGGGCGACGGCGGCCTGGATCTCCCCGGCAGGGACGTCCTGGTCCACCACGAGGGAGGGCTCGTCGAGCTGGACCCAGCTGGCGCCCGCGGCGGCCAGCTTTTCCAGCAGGGCGGTGTAGACCGGCAGGATGTCCTCGAGCCGGGACAGCGGGCTGAAACCGGCCGGCGCGTCGTCGGAGGCTTTGCTCAGCAGCAGGAAGGTGACCGGTCCGACCAGGTACGGGCGGGTGTGGACGCCGTTGGCGAGGGCGTACTCGAATTCCTCGACAATCCGGGTGGAGGTCAGCGCGAAGCTGGTCTCCGGGTCGATTTCCGGCACCAGGTAGTGGTAATTGGTGTCGAACCATTTGGTCATTTCCAGCGGCTGCTGCGCGGTGGTGCCGCGGGCCAGGGTGAAGTAGCCGTCGATGCCGAGCCGGCCGTCGGCGTCCAGGAGGCTGCCGAAGCGGGCGGGCACGGCGCCCAGGTGCGCCGCGGCGTCGAGCACCTGGTCGTAGTAGGAGAAGGTGCCGGGCACCGCAGCATCCTCGGTGAGGCCGAGGTCCTGCAGGCGCCGGGCGGTGCCGAGCTGGATCTCCTTGGCGGCGGCGTCCAGGGCTGCGGCGTCGATCGTGCCGGCCCAGTAGGCCTCGATGGCCTTTTTGAGTTCGCGGCGGCGGCCGATGCGCGGGTAGCCGAGGATGGAGGCGGCCGGGAACGGGGTGGTGCGGTCAGCGGAAATGTTCGTCATGGTGATGTCCTAAAAGTCTGGGAAATACGGTGGCGGAGGAAGGGGGCGCTCAGCTGGCGAGCCGGCGGCCGGCGGCCGGGCGGTGCCCGCTCCGGGCCGGACGCGGGAGGGCCAGTTTGTCCAGCACCTCGAGGGCGCTGGCGTGCTCGTTGAAGGTGTAGAGGTGCAGGCCGGGGGCGCCGGCATCGAGGGCCGCGTTGGCCAGGTCAACGGTGGCCGCCACACCGATCCGGTTGCGCTCGGCATCGGTTGCCGCGGCCGCGAGCCGGTCGATCAGCTCGGGGGCCGGTTCGACGCCGGTCAGTTCACCGAGCCGGGTCAGCCGGCGGACGCTGGTCAGCGGCATGACCCCGGGAATGATCGGGATGGTGACCCCGGCCCGGCGCGCCCGGGCCACCAGTTCCGCGTACTGCTCGGTGCGGAAGAACACCTGGGTGATGGCGAAGTCGGCGCCGGAGCGCTGCTTGGCCAGCAGCACCTCGACGTCGTGCGCCTCACTCGGCGATTCCGGGTGCCGGGTGGGATAGGCGGCGACGCCCACGGCCACCTTGCCCGCGCAAAGGAGGGCGGAGCGGCGCTGTTCGACGCGTCGGATGAGTTCGATCAGGTCCTGGGCGTAGCGGAGCGAGCCGTCGACGGCGGGGCCGCCCTCCGGCCGGTCGCCGCGCAGCGCCAGGATCCCGCGGACGCCGGCATCGAGCAGCTCACCGATGATGTCGGCCAGCTCGGCGGGGGTGTTCCCCACGCAGGTCAAGTGCGCCAGCGGCCGCAGCGTGGTTTCCTGCACCAGCCGCCGGACGAGTTCGACGGCGGTTCCGCGGTTGGATCCGTTGGCGCCGTAGGTCACGGACACGTAGTCGGGGCTGGTGGCTTCCAGCTCGCCGATGGTGTTCCAGAGTGATTCGGCGGCGGCGGCCGACCGGGGCGGGAAGAGTTCGTAGGACAGCGCGACGGGGGCCGCGCCGGCCAGGGGTGGAGGTGTGTCAATAAGGCTTGGTGGAGACATTTGCGTCCTTGGCTGTAGGCCATCGGCGCCAGCACCGCCGGAGGTCCGGTCAAGGTGGGCGTCAATGAGTTGAGTTGGGGAACACGGAGAAGACTTCGGCAGGGCGCAGCCGCGACTGGTACGCCTGGGGCGAAGCTGTCCGTGAGCAAATGTCAGGCCCACATGGGGGCACCCACACCCTCCTTGGCCGTCCGGGATTTGTCCCGTCAACCGGCCTGCAGCGGAGGATCGCTGACACGTTACCGTGGTAACTTGCCTTCGACTCTAAGGGCGGCACGGCGGGCAAACAAGTCGGCGGCCGAATTAAGACGCGGTTTTACGCAATGCCGGAGGCTCGGCTCGAATATTCTTCGAACTCTGCGGGGTCCAACCTCGGATGGCGGGTCCGCCGGGTGACCCGGGACCCGGGCTGGGCCGCGGCCCTCCGGCCCTCCCCCTGGCCGCGGGTCAGGTCTATCCTGTTGCCATGATCCAGCTTCCAGCCAGTTACCAGGAGTATCTCGCCGGCAAGAGCGAGAGCATCGTCAATACCGTCCGGCCGATCCTGATGCAGTCGGCGGCGGATCAGCTGCATGGCGTCCGGGTGGTGGTGCATCCGCACGACCACCAGGCCCACGTCGATGACACGCTGCCGTTCGGGACGGTCCTCGAAGACATCGACTGACGCCCGGGCTCCCGATTCCGGCCGTCGGCAGCGGTTTCCGGGTTTCGGTTCCGTCCGGTTATCCGTCCAGCAGGAGCCGCTGGGAGCGGGGCGCGAGCGCGTGCTCCAGGACCAGGCAGGCCGCGCCGACGGCTCCGACGTCCTCCCCCACACCCGTGCCGACGACCTCGAGGCCGTGGATCTTGCCGGTGTCGCTGTTCTCTGCGACGAGGTCCGGGATCAGTTCCAGGTACGCCGGCGCGAGGCAGGTCCAGAACGGGCCGCCGAAGACGACCCGGTCAACATCCAGGACGTTGGTGACCGCTGATACGGCCCGGCTGACCAGGACCGCGGAGTCCCGCAGGATTCCCATCGCGACGTCGTTGCCGCCGTAGGCGAGGGCGCAGAGCTCGGCGAACCGTTCCTGGACCGCCGGCGCGCTGTGGTCCGTCAGGGCGCCGTCGAGCACGCCCGCGGCCTCTGCCTTGGCCACCAGGACCTGCGGGATGGCGGAGGACTTAACGCAGCCGCGGCGGCCGCAGTCGCACGGCGGCC
>DASSXE010000246.1:0-3076 GCA_035704125.1 Arthrobacter sp. | reverse complement strand
CCGATCCAGAGCTGCACCACGGCCGGGACATTGCGGTATTCCAGCGTCCGGACGTACCGGATGCGGTGTTCGACGACCAGCGCGAGGGTACCGTCCGGAACCTCGTTGAACAACGCGACCAGGGGTTCCACCCCCGGCAGCCCCGTGCCGGCGGGTGGTCCGAAGGCCGCGATGCGGGCCTCTTCGAGGATCCGGACCAGCTGGACGTTGTTGATATGGCCGTACGCGTCCATATCGCCCCAGCGCATCGGCACCCGGACCTCCAGGCGGCGCGGCTCCGCTGCTGCGGCAGCCGCGTCTCCCGCGCTCAGCTGTGCACCGCCGTCGGCTCACCGGCTGCGCTGGACGACGGGTCCGCCGCCGCGTCCTCACCGGCGAACTGGGACATGTACAGCCGGTAGTAGGCGCCCCGCAGTTCGAGCAGCTCAGCGTGCCGGCCCTGCTCCACGATCCGGCCGGCCTCCATCACCAGGATGGTGTCGGCGTCGCGGATCGTGGACAGCCGGTGCGCGATCACGAAGCTGGTCCGCTCCGTGCGCAGCGCCGCCATGGCCTTCTGGACCAGGGCTTCGGTGCGGGTGTCCACAGAGCTGGTGGCCTCATCAAGGATCAGCAGCGAGGGGTTGGCCACGAAGGCCCGGGCGATGGTGATCAGCTGTTTCTCACCGGCGCTGACGTTGTTGCCCTCCTCGTCGATGACGGTGTTGTAGCCCTCCGGCAGGGCCCGCACGAAACGGTCCACAAAGGTGGCCCTGGCGGCGGCCATGATCTGATCCTCGGTGGCGTCCAGCTTGCCGTAGCGGATGTTCTCGTAGATGGTCCCGCCGAACAGCCAGGCGTCCTGCAGCACCATGCCCACCTTGGAGCGCAGTTCGGCCCGGCTGAGCCTGGTGACGTCCACACCGTCCAGGGTGATGCTGCCGCCGTTGAGTTCGTAGAAGCGCATCACGAGGTTCACCAGGGTGGTCTTGCCCGCTCCGGTGGGGCCGACGATGGCGACGGTGTGGCCCGGCTCGGCGGTGAAGGACAGGTCCTCGATCAGCGGCTTGTCCGGGGTGTAGCTGAAGGTCACGTGGTTGAACTCCACGTGCCCGTCGGTCTTGGCCGGCAGGTGCTGGAGGGCCGTCTCCGGGTCCTGTTCGTCGGCATCGAGGAACTCGAACACCCGTTCCGCGGACGCGACGCCGGACTGCAGCATGTTGGCCATTCCGGCCATCTGCCCCAGCGGCTGCGTGAATTCGCGGGAGTACTGGATGAAGGCCGTGGCATCGCCCAGGCTCATCCCGCCCGAGGCGACCCGCAGGCCGCCGACGACGGCGATGCCCACGTAGCTGAGGTAGGAGACGAACTGCATGACCGGCATGATCATGCCGGAGACGAACTGGGCCCCGAAGCTGGCTTTGTAGAGTTCCTCGTTGCGCTCGTCGAAGCGGGCCAGCATGTCGGCGTCACGGCCGAAGACGCGGACCAGGTCATGGCCGGAGAACGATTCCTCGATCTGGCCGTTGAGCTCGCCGGTGTTCTTCCATTGCGAGGCGAACAGCTTCTGGCTGCGCGCGCCGATCAGCCCGGCGGCGACGCCGGAGAGCGGCAGCGCGATCAAGGCGATCAGGGCCAGCTGCCAGGACACGATGAACATCATGATGACGATGCCGATGACGGTCAGCGCCGAATTCACCAGCTGGGCGAAGGCCTGCTGCAGGGCCTGTTGGATGTTGTCGACGTCGTTGGTGACGCGTGACAGGGTGTCGCCGCGCTGGCGGGTGTCGAAATAGTTCAACGGGAGCGCGTTGAGCTTCTTCTCGGTATCGTCACGCAGCCGGCGGACCACGCGCATGACCAGCACGTTCAGGACGTAACCCTGCAGCCACAGGAAGATGTTGGCCACAAAGTACATCACCAGCACCACGCTGATCAGGAAGGCCAGCTTCTGGAAGTCGATGCCGACGCCCGGGACCACGTCCATCCGGGCGAGCATGTCCGCGAAGTTGTCCTGGCCCTGGGATCGCAGCCCGGCGATGAACTGGTCCTTGGTGGCGCCGGCCGGCAGCTGCTTGCCGACCACGCCGCCGAAGATCACGTCCATGGCCTGGCCCAGGATGCGGGGCGCGACCACGTTGAGGACGACGGCGACCGTCACCATCGCGAGCACCGCGATGATGCCGGCGCGCTCGGGCTTCAGCAGGCCCATCAGCCGTTTCGCGGAGGGCCAGAAGTGTTGGGCTTTCTTCGCCGGGACGGCGCCGAACATGCCGCCGTCGGCTTCGCCGGGGGTGAATTCCTCCTCGAAGAAGTCCTCCTCGACGGCGGCGTTGTCCGCCGTCGTCCCTGCGGTCTCCGCGGTTCCGACGGTCTTCGCGATTTCGACGGTCTTCGCGGCGGGCGTGCTTTCCGGCGCGGGCCGGTTCAGCTTTTCGTTGGTGCTCACGCGATGGCCTCCGCGGTCAGCTGGGATTCGACGATTTCCTGGTACGTGCTGGAGCTCGCCAGGAGCTCCTCGTGGGTTCCGCGGTCCACGATCCGGCCCTTGTCCAGCACCAGGATCTGGTCCGCGTCGGCAATGGTGGAGACGCGCTGGCCCACGATGATGACCGTGGCGTCGGCGATCTTGGCCTTGAGCGCCTTCCGGAGCCGGGCATCGGTGGCGACATCCAGGGCGGAGAAGGAGTCATCGAACAGGAAAACCTTCGGTTCGGTGACGAGGGCGCGGGCGATACAAAGCCGCTGGCGCTGGCCGCCGGAGACGTTGGTGCCGCCCTGCGAAATCCGGGCACCGAGTGCGTCTTTCTTCTCCCGCACGAAGTCGGCGGCCTGGGCCACGGTGAGTGCGTCCCAGAGTTCGGCGTCGGTGGCCTTGGATTTTCCAAACCGCAGGTTGTGCTCGATCGTCCCGGAGAACAGGTACGGCCGCTGCGGGACCATGGCCACGCGGCCCGTAATCTCGGACCGGTCAAGGTTGGTGACCGGGACGCCGTCGAGCAGTACCTCGCCGGAGGCGGCGTCGAAGAGGCGCGGCAGCAGGGCCAGCAGGGTCGTCTTGCCCGCGCCGGTGGAACCGATGATCGCCACGGTCTGG
>DASSXE010000234.1:0-4991 GCA_035704125.1 Arthrobacter sp. | reverse complement strand
CTCAGGTCCGGTCTAAAAGCCTGCGGCGGTGGACGGGCTAAGGTATGCGCTGCGGAGGATTCGCTTGATCCTGGCGACGGCACCAGCGAAGCCATCGGCAAGGTCATCCTTGTTCAGAGTGAGTACAGTCCAGCCTGCTGCTTCAAACGCCTTATCCCGTCGGCGATCGCTGAAGATCTGGGAGGGGAGCAAGTGGTGCCCGCCGTCGTACTGGATCGCAAGGCGCCGACGCCGATACCCGAGGTCCGCCGTCGGCGTCCCAAAAATGCCCGGGCGCAGTTCTATTTGAAGCTCCGGTTCAGGAAGCCCGGCGTCGCACATCGCGAGGCGGAGGAGGGTCTCCGGCCCGGAGTCGGCCCCCACCCGCATCAGATCCAGAGCCGCCCTGGCGCGGACAATCCCCTGCAGATTCGGGTGACGCCGCAGAACAACTCGCAGTCCGTCGATGGTGGCAAATGGCTCCATCCGTCCTTCCAGATTGAACCGGGGGATTCGGACGAGCTCGTCTCCCATGCAGACGAGCTCAGGCAGGCTCAACCGTCGCGCCAGATCGAGCCATGTCCGGGGACGGGTGCTGATCGAGATGCCGTCCTCAGTCTCGATCTCGTCGTCGAACGCAACAACCGTGTGTCCTACGATCCCCTTGCGGCGGACTTCGGGGAGTGCACGCGGCTTGCTGAGGTGCAGTTCCTCGGAATCCGAGAGCCACGGCGGCAGGAGCTGGCTACGAAGTCGGGCTGCCGTAACGTGCGAGATCCAAGCCCCGGGGGAAGCCGCGGATAACGCGCGGGCCGCTGCTTCCAACTCGAAGCTCCAGCCTGCGGGTCGGTAGAGCCCTCGACTGACGTGCCGGACATCGGGCTGACGGAGCCTTGTCCTGGGCACTCCCAGTGACATCGCCGTTGCAAGAGTGAAGGGCCCGCCCTCCAGCACTCCAGGCAGCTCTGTTCGCGTTCTCATGCTGGCATTGTCGGCGACTTTGAGAAGCCGTGCAGGAGTTATCCACAGCTGGCTCCGTAGCCGCGCCGGAGGTGAGGGAGCGTTGGGTTGGGGGGGTGCCGGAGGTGAGGGAGCGTTGGGCGGGAGGGTGCCGGAGGTGAGGGAGGGTTTAGAAGAGGCCGACCGGGTTGCCGTCGGCGTCGACGTCCATGCGCATCGCGGCCGGGACCTTCGGCAGGCCCGGCATGGTCATCACGGCGCCGGTGAGGGCCACGATGAAGCCCGCGCCGGTCTTGGGGATCAGGTCCCGCACGTGGACGGTGAACCCCTTGGGCGCCCCCAACCTGGTGGCGTCGTCGCTGAACGAGTACTGGGTCTTGGCCATGCACACCGGCATCGAAGACCAGCCGTTCTTCTCGATCTCCGCCAGGCGCTTGAGCGCCGGGACGGAGAACTCCACGCCGTCGGCCCCGTAGATCTCCTGCACGATGGTGCGGATCTTGTCCTCCACGGACATCTCCAGCGGATACAGGGGCGTAAAGCCGTGCGGTGCGTCAATGGCAGCGGCCACCTTCGCGGCGAGTTCGTCGCCGCCGTCGCCCCCGCCGCCACGGCCCCAGACGTCCGCCACGGCAGCCTCCACGCCCTCGGCCGCGCACCACTCCAGCAGCCAGTCGAGCTCCGCCTGGCTGTCGGTGCCGAACTTGTTGATCGCCACCACCGGGGTGATGCCGAACTTCGCGATGTTGCGCACATGCCGCTGCAGGTTCACGACGCCGGCCGCCAGCGCGTCGACGTCGGGCTCCCTGAGCCGGTCCTTGGCCACCCCGCCGTGCATCTTCAGCGCGCGGACGGTCGCCACGACCACGACGGCGGACGGCGCGACGTCGGCCACCCGCGACTTGATGTCCATGTATTTCTCGGCGCCCAGGTCCGCGCCGAAGCCGGCCTCGGTGATGACGACGTCGGCCAGGCTGCGGGCGGTCTGGGTGGCGATCAGCGAGTTGCAGCCGTGCGCGATGTTGGCGAACGGACCGCCGTGGACCAGGGCCGGGGTGCCCGCGATGGTCTGGACCAGGTTGGGCTTGATCGCGTCCTTGAGCAGCAGGGTCAGGGCGCCCTGGACGCCGAGGTCGGCGACCGTGACCGGCTCCCGGTCGTAGGTGTAGCCGAAGGTGATCCGTCCCAGCCGCGCGCGCAGATCGTCCAGGTCCGTGGCGAGGCAGAACACGGCCATGATCTCGGAGGCGACGGTGATGTCGAAGCCGTCCTGCCGCGGCACTCCCTGGGTCGGTCCGCCGAGGCCGATGACCACCTCGCGCAGTGCCCGGTCGTTCATGTCGAGGACGCGCTTGAACGTCATCCGGCGGGGATCGATGTTCAGCGCGTTGCCCTGGTAGATGTGGTTGTCCACCAGCGCCATCAGGGCGTTGTTCGCCGAGGTGATGGCGTGGAAGTCGCCGGTGAAGTGCAGGTTGATCTCATCCATCGGCAGCACCTGGGAGTAACCGCCGCCGGTGGCGCCGCCCTTCATCCCCAGGATCGGGCCCAGCGAGGGTTCCCGCAGGGCGATCATCACCCGGTGCCCGGCGCGGGCCAGGGAATCGGCCAGGCCGACGGTGGTGGTGGACTTCCCCTCGCCCGCCGGAGTGGGTGACATGGCGGAGACCAGCACCACCTTCCCGGGCGCGCGGCCTCCGTCCCGGGTCAGCTTGGCCGGATCGATCTTGGCCTTGTAGCGGCCGTAGAATTCCAGCGCGTCGGGGTTGATGCCGGCGTCCGCCGCCACGTCCTCGATGGGCCGCATGGTGGCGCGCCGGGCGATGTCCAGGTCGCTGGGGACCGGGTCCGCGGCGGCCGGCGTTTCGGGGCTTCCTGCGCCGTCCCGGACGGGGGCGGTGGGAGGGGTGTTCGTCGACATCGGCGTCCTTCAGCTCGTGGCGTGGTCTCACTGTGCCGGCGGTCCCGGCGAAGTGTCCGGTGAGGCTCCCGGTCAGGGAGCGTGCACCACCGGGGTGCTTCGTGTTCCAAAATACTGGACCAGTGCGGCCTGGTAGCTTTCCAGCGTCAGCGCGGCCGTGCGGTGCCAGCCGAAGCCCTGGGCGTGGACCGAGGCGGCGCGGCCCATGTCCTCGCGGGTGAGCGGATCGTCGTGCAGGGCTTCGAGCGCGTCGGCCCAGTCCGAGGCCTTGTGGCCTTCAATCAACAGCCCGGTCCTGCCGTCGAAGATGGCACGCGAGAGCCCGCCGACCCTGGTGGCGACCACCGGCGTGCCGCACGCCTGGGCTTCGAGGGCGACCAGGCCGAAGGATTCACTGTAGGAGGGCATGACGACGACGTCGGCCGCCCGGTACCAGCCGGCCAGCTTCGGTGCGCTGACGGGCGGGTGGTGGGTGACGACGTCGTCCATTCCGGCGGCAGTGATCAGCGCCTTGAGGTCGAAGTCCCTGGCCCCGCTGACCGCGCCCAGGATGGTCACCTGCAGGTCGATGTCCGGCCGGCGTGCCCGCAGCAGGGCGGCGGCCTTGATCAGGATCTGCGGGCCCTTCAGCCGTTGGATGCGCCCGGCGAACAGCAGGTGGAACCTCCCCGGCGGCACCCCGTGGGCGCTGCGCGCCTTGCCCCGGAATGCCGGCGTGAAGACGGCGAGGTCAACTCCGGGGGGAGCCACGTCAATGTGGTCCGGGTCGGCGTCGTAATGCGAGACCAGCTCCGCGGCTTCCGCGGCGGTGTTGGCGATCAACCGCGTGGCGCCGTCGGCGATCCGGTGCTCCCCCTCCTCACGGCGCCGCGGCTCCGGCTGCTCGCCGGATTCCAGCAGCAGGTTCTTGACCTTGGCCATGGTGTGCATGGTGTGCACCAGCGGCACGCCCCAGAGCGCGGAGAGTTCCAGCCCTGCCACACCGGACACCCAGTAGTGCGAGTGGATGATGTCGTAGCGGCCGCGGGGCTGGTCCGCTTTGATCCGGTCGATGGCGGCGACCATGGTGTGCAGCAGGGCCGGGAGTTCCTCTTTCGGAACCTTCCGCGGTGGCCCGGCAAAGACGTTGTGGACGCATACGCCGGGGGAGGGGTGTTCCACCGCGGGCTGATCCGCAGCGGTGGAGCGGGTGAAGATTTCCACCTCGACGCCGGTCTCCGCGAGGGCGGCGGCGAGCGCCCGGATGTACACGTTCATGCCGCCCGCGTCGCCGGAACCGGGCTGCTCCATCGGCGAGGTGTGCAGGGAGAGGAAGGCGACGCGACGGACCAGCGGCATCGTGGTGGCTTCCTTCCTGTGACGGGTTCTCCTGCGACGAGGATTCGGTAAAACACTACTCCTGAAGCGCGGGCAGGTTCGCGGGCGGCGACGGCGCTGATACCGTGACCGCTGTGAGCACAGTTGCAGAAGGCCGGGAGGACGCGGCCGCCTGGATCATCCGCGAGGCGACCGGCCAGGATTGGCCGGCGGTCTGGGAAATCCTGGAGCCCGTCATCAGGGCCGGGGAAACCTTCACCTGGGACCGGGACACCACCGAGGACGAGGCCCGGAGCAAGTGGGTTAAAACGGCCCCGGGCCGCACCTTCGTGGCGGTCGGGACGGGAGCGCTCGACGGCGTCGTGCTGGGCACCGGGGAACTGCACGCCAACCAGGGCGGCGGGGGCAGCCACGTGGCCAACGCCGGCTACATGGTCCGCGCCGGATACGGCGGGCGCGGAGTGGCCCGCGACCTCTGCGCCTATTCCCTGGCGGCCGCCCGCGAGGAAGGTTTCCGGGCCATGCAATTCAACGCCGTGGTGGAGAGCAACGTCCGGGCCGTCGCCGCCTGGCGGGCCATGGGGTTCGACATCCTGGCCACCATCCCGGAGGCCTTCCGGCACCCGGAGCTGGGCTACGTGGGCCTGCACGTGATGCACCGGGCGCTCTAGGGTTCCTCCCACAGCGCCGCGAGCTCCGGGAACGCCGCTTCGTAGCCGGCCAGCAGCCGTGCGGCCAGGACGTCCGAATCGACCAGCGGGTGCCGGGCGAAGGCGGCCAGCGCGGCCTCCCGCCGGGCTCCGCCGGCACTCCC
>DASSXE010000229.1:0-2326 GCA_035704125.1 Arthrobacter sp. | reverse complement strand
GGCCTTCCTGGCCGCCCTGCCCCGGCTCTACCCCGCGGTTCACGCCGCGCTGGCGGTGGAACGGGTCAACGGACTGGCCCTGCTGTTCCGCTGGCCGGGCACCGCTGACGACGCTGCCGACGCCGGGGTCGAGGCCGACGTCGAGGGAACCCGAAACCGCCCCGCGGTGCTGATGGCGCACTACGACGTCGTCCCGGCCGGGGACGGGCAGGCCTGGACGCATCCGCCGTTCTCCGGCCATAACGACGGCACCCACCTGTGGGGCCGCGGCACCCTGGACGACAAGGGCCAGCTGGTCGCCATCCTGGAGGCCGCGGAGGTCCTGCTGGCTGCGGGCTTCGCGCCGGCCCGGGATGTCTATTTCTCCTTTGGCAACAATGAGGAGACCGCCGGTGACAGCGCCGCAGCCGCCGCCGGGCTCCTCGCCGCCAGGGGAGTGCGGCCCTGGCTTGTGCTGGACGAGGGCGGCGCCGTCGCGGGAGGCGCCTTCCCGGGCGTGAGCCGGCCGGCCGCCGTCGTCGGCGTGGCCGAGAAGGGAATCCTCGACGTGGAGCTGCTGACCAGGGATCCGGGCGGCCACGCGTCCACGCCGCCCCGGATGGGAGCCACCGCCCGCCTCGCCCGGGCCATCACCCGGATCGAGCGGCACCCGTTCCCGCAGCACCTGCCGGAGGTCACCGCGGACATGCTCCGGCGGTTCGGCCCGCACGCGCCGGCCCCGCTGCGGCTGGCCTTCGCGAACCTGCCCCTGCTCAAGGGCCCGCTGACCTGGCTGTTCGGACGCCTGGGCGGGGAAACCAATGCGATGACCCGGACCACCGTCGCCATCACCACCCTGGAAGGCAGCGCCGGGGCCAACGTCCTGGCCGCGACCGCCAGGGCCAACGCCAACATCCGGGTGGCGGTCGGGGAGAGCGTCGCCGGAACCGTCCGGCGGTTGCGCCGAATCATCCGGGATCCAAAGGTGGAGCTCCGCGTGGTCGAGGGCAACGAACCCTCGCCGGTATCCGCCTCCACGGGCCCGGCCTGGGAGCTCCTGGAGGAGTGCATCGGTGCTGTCTACCCCGAAGCGATCGTCACTCCCTACATCATGATGGGCGGCACCGACTCGCGCCGCTTCACCGGGATCTGCGACGCTGTCTACCGTTTTGCCCCGTTCGCCATGGACCGGGCGGACCGCGGCTCCCTCCACGCCGTCGACGAGAAGATCTCGCTGGAGTCCCTGGGCCGGGGCGTGCGGTTCTACGAAACACTGCTCCGGAAGCTCTGAGCGCAGCGGCGGCGCCGCTACGCTGGCAGCATGATCAGGACGGAATTTTCCCGCCGCCCCGCCACGGCGGCTGCACTGGCGATGCTGCTGGTGCTGGGGGCAGGCGCGCTCGCCGGCTGCAGCACCGACGGCAAGGGTGCGCCGGCGTGGACGGCGGAGACCGGTACGACGACGGCGTCGCCCTCCGACGGTGGCAGCGCACCGGCTGTCCCCGGCGCGTCGGCATCGGTGTCTGCATCGGTGTCGGCGTCGGGCGCCGGTACCGGGGCGTCGGCGGGCGCCACGGCGGCGGCCTGGAAGACCTATGCCGATCCGGGCAAGACCGTCAGCTTCGACCTGCCGCAGGAATGGATCGCCCAGTCAGTTGCCCCCGCCGGGGGGACCCTGCCGGGAGCCCTCAAAATCGAGGTCAAGGACGCCGCAGGCCGGTACCTGGCCACGCTGCAGACCGGGCTTCCGGCCCGGCCTGCTGCTACTTGCGGCGCGGACGCGGCCAAGCCCTACGTGGTGGTCAGCAGCGTTCCGGTGGATCTTCCGCATGCCTCTGGCCAGGGGGCCATTGACCCGCACGTGGTCTTCCGTGTCATCCAGGGCTACAAGTACTTCGGTTCCTACGGCATCACCAACGTGGTCGGGGGAGCCGAAGGCAAGGCCTGCGCCCTGCAGAACATCGTCCGTGGCCCCGAGGGCAAGGGCGACTACTCCTTCGGGGACCTCGCGGAGCTCACGGCCTTCGCCCCGGACCAGAAAGTCGCCCCTGCCAAGGCGTTCGACACCCTGGACCAGGCCGACAAATACGTCAACGACGGCTCGGAGTTCGCCAATGTCCAGCGGATGCTAATGTCGCTGAAGATCAAAAACTAGTCCCGCCGCCGGCATCATCACGGCCGGGGCGATTGCCCGCCCGCAGAGCACTCAGCGGCTTCGCTCGTACCCCTCCGGAGATCCATGGAACGCATCGTGTCCGCCCGCATGGCCTTCAAGACCGTGGCCGGCACCAAGGTCGCCATGGCCGTGGCGGTGGCCCGCAACCCCGGCTACAGCGGGTTCGCCGAG
>DASSXE010000194.1:0-5679 GCA_035704125.1 Arthrobacter sp. | reverse complement strand
TCGGAGGTGGCGCAGGAGATGCCTGCGGCGCCCAGGTCCTGGATGCCTTCCACCAGGGAACCCTTGAAGAGTTCCAGGCAGCACTCGATCAGGACCTTTTCGGCGAACGGGTCGCCCACCTGCACGGCAGGGCGCTTGGAGGGCTTGGTGTCGTCGAAGGACTCGGAGGCGAGCACGGAGGCGCCGCCGATCCCGTCGCCGCCGGTGCGGGCGCCGAAGAGCACCACCTTGTTGCCCTTGCCGGAGGCGTTGGCGAGGCGGATGTCCTCATGCCGCATGACGCCGACGGCGAGGGCGTTGACCAGCGGGTTGCCCTGGTAGACGGAGTCGAAAACCATCTCGCCGCCGATGTTCGGCAGGCCCAGGGAGTTGCCGTAGCCGCCGATGCCGGCGACCGCGCCATGCATGACGCGGGCGGTGTCCGGGTGGTCGATGGCACCGAAGCGCAGCGGGTCCATCACGGCCACCGGACGGGCGCCCATCGAGATGATGTCGCGGACGATCCCGCCGATGCCGGTCGCGGCGCCCTGGTAGGGCTCCACGAACGACGGCGAGTTGTGCGATTCGATCTTGAAGGTGACGGCCCAGCCGTCGCCGAGGTTGGTGACGCCGGCGTTCTCGCCGATGCCCACCAGCATGTCCTTCTTCATCTCCTCGGTCACCTTCTCGCCGAACTGGCGCAGGTGGTTCTTGGAGGACTTGTAGGAGCAGTGCTCGCTCCACATCACGGAGTACATGGCCAGCTCGGCGCCGGTGGGGCGGCGGCCCAGGACCTTGACGACCTCGTCGAATTCGTTCTGCTTCAGGCCCAGTTCGGCCCAGGGCAGCTCGGTGTCGGGGGTCCTGGCCGCGTTCTCCACCGTGTCGATGTTGAACTTCTTACCGGCCTCCGCGGGCTTGGCCACTGCGGGTGTCTCCGTCATTTGTTGTCTCCCACGATCTTGTTCAGGACAGAGGTGAAGAAGCCCAGGCCTTCCGTGCCGGAGCCGTTCTCCGGGCCGAAGCCGGGCTCGATGGCGTGCTCGGGGTGCGGCATGAGGCCCACCACGTTGCCGGCGGCGTTGGTGATACCGGCAATGTCGCGGCGCGAGCCGTTGGGGTTCCAGCCGACGTAGCGGAAAACCACGCGGCCCTCGGCCTCCAGGGCGTCGAGGGTCTTCTCGTCCGCGATGTACTGGCCGTCCTGGTTCTTCAGCGGAACGGTGATCTCCTGGCCGGCGATGTAGTCGCCGGTCCACGCCGTGGCGGTGTTCTCCACCCGCAGGACCTGGTCCCGGCAGAGGAACTTCAGGTGGTCGTTCTTGATCATCGAGCCGGGCAGGAGATGCGACTCCGTCAGGATCTGGAAACCGTTGCAGATGCCGAGGACCGGCAGGCGGGCCTCGGAGTTGGCGGCGTCGATGATCTTCGCCATCAACGGGGCGAAGCGGGCGATCGCCCCGGCGCGGAGGTAGTCGCCGTAGGAGAAGCCGCCGGGGATGACGACGGCATCGACATTGCCGAGGGACGTGTCCGCGTGCCAGAGCGCCACCGGGGTGGCGCCGGCCAGGCGGACCGCGCGGGCGGCGTCGCGGTCATCGAGGGTGCCGGGAAAGGTGACGACGCCGATCTTCGCACCAGTGAGCTTGCGAACATCAGCACCGTGGGCGGCGACCGCGATGGCCTCGCCGATCAGGGGAAGTTCAGTCATCTCAGGCCTCGACGACCTCGACGTTGACAACGTCCTCGATCACCGGGTTGGAGAGCAGGGTCTCCGCGGCGTTCCGGGCCTGGGCCAGGATCTCCTCGGTCACCTCGCCGTCGACGGTGAGTTCGAAGCGCTTGCCCTGGCGGACACCGCTGAAGGCAGTGAAACCGAGCCGGGGCAGCGCACCGACGATGGCCTTCCCCTGCGGGTCGAGGATCTCGGGTTTGGGCATGACGTCGACAACGATCCGGGGCATCCGGCAACTCCTGTGCGTGAGCGTTGGGTAAGGGCGCAGCGGAGTTGTGCCGTCTCACGCCGGTCCGCTGTGTCAATAAACAACCGTTGAGTTAAACAACCGGGTAGTAGACCAGCATGGTTCGGGCGCTCCGCGAGCTTGCACGCCCATTCTACCGGGCGAGCCCAGCCGCGGCGTATTCGTGTCCGGGCTGCGGCGGACGGCCGGCTGCCGGTCCGCTATGGATCGGGCGGGAAGCGCTCAGTAGGATGGGCCCATGGCACAGAAACCCAGGTCCGTCGTTCTTCCCGTGGTCGCCGCCGCCGTCTTCGCCGGCCTGGGCCGGATGGTCCTGCAGAAGGTCCTGGCCGACCGCGCCGCCCGCGCCAGCAATGTGGCCGGGCCGCTGGACGAGAAGACCCGCGCGTGGATCAGCGAGGTCGTGCGGACCCCCCGGCAGTAGGCCCCGCCCGGGCGGGGTCCGGCGGCCGCAACACCCCAGGCCGGGAGGGTTCCACCTCCCGGCTTTTGCGCACCCCGGGTGACGACGGAATTTGTCGAATGATGTGACGAATGTTAATTAGTCGGCTGTGTTCTATGTCATATACGGCTCTCAGTCTGTACTGTGTGAAGCGGCTGGTATCCGCCAGGTCGCGCGTGCTGACTGCAGCTCCCGCACCTGTTCCAGACCGTCGTCCCCGGCAACGGCGCCGGGACCGTTCCTTCTGAAAGGTTCAAAACACTCGTGAAATCACCAGGAAAGAGCTTCCTTCGAAGCGGGGGACTCCGGAGGGCCGCGGCACTGACCCTGGGCTTGCCGGTTCTTCTTTCAACCGTTGCCATTGCGCCCGCTACCGCGGCCCCGGCACAAGGCTCCACCGTCGCGGGCGTGGCCCAGAAGAGTCTGGACCCCGCCAGCTACCCGGACGGCCGCTACATCGTCATGCTGGCCGAGCAGCCGGCTGCCACCTACGAGGGCGCCACCGCCGGACTCCCGGCCACCAAGCCCGCGCAGGGCAAGAAGCTCGACCCCAGCAAGGGCGAGGTCAAGAACTACCGGGCGCACCTGGAACAGAAGCAGGCCGAGGTTGCGGCCAAGCAGAACGTCAAGATCGGGCGTCAGTTCTCGGCGGCGGTCAACGGCTTCAGCGCCAAGCTGACCACGGACCAGGCCATCAAGCTCGCCAAGGATCCGAGCGTCCTGGTGGTCGCCCCGGATACGGAGAACGCCCCGGATTATTCCAGCACCGACTTCCTTAAGCTCAGCGGCCCCAACGGCACCTGGAACACCAAGTTCGGCGGCCAGGACGCCGCCGGCAAGGGCGTCGTCGTCGGCGTTATCGACACCGGCTACACCCCGGACAGCGCTTTCTTCGCCGGCGAGCCGGTCAAGCCGCTCACCGGCGCTCCCGTCGTCGGCGTCCCGTACCGCACCGCGGACGGCAAGATCGCCATGCTCAAGGCCAACGGCGAGACCTTCACCAGCGACTGCCAGAAGGGCGTGGACACCGGAGCGTCCTTCGACGGCTCCGCCTGCAACTCCAAGGTTCTGGGCGCGCACTACTTCGCGGACGACTTCCTCAACTACGTGCCCGCGGGTGACCGGTCCCCGCTGGAGCAGATCTCCCCGGTGGACGTCGCCAGCCATGGCACCCACACCGCCAGCACGGCCGCCGGCAACGCCAACGTCGAGCCCTTCGTGGACGGCCGCAGCTTCGGCCTGACCAGCGGCATCGCACCGGCAGCCAAGCTCTCGATCTACAAGGTCTGCTGGGAAGACACCGATCCCAACACCGGCGGCTGCTACAGCTCCTCCTCCGTCGCCGCCGTCGAGCAGGCCATCGAGGACGGCGTCGACGTCCTGAACTACTCGATCTCCGGGTCGACGACGTCGGTCATCGATCCCGTGTCGGTCGCGTTCCTGAACGCGGCCGCCACCGGCATCTTCGTGGCTGCCTCGGCCGGTAACTCCGGCCCCACCGCCAGCACCGTCAACCACGGCGCCCCATGGATCACCACTGTGGCCGCCAGCAGCTTCTCCCAGGAGCTCCAGGGCACGGTGGAATTCGCGGACGGCAGCAAGTTCCGCGGCGCGAGCATCATGAACCGCGAGGTCAAGGACGCCGGCGTCGTGCTGGCTGCCAACGCCGCCGCGGCCAATGCGCCGTCGTCGCCCGCCCTCTGCGGCCCCAACACCCTGGACCCGGCGAAGGTCGCCGGCAAGGTCGTGGTCTGTGACCGCGGTGTCGTGGACCGCGTCGCCAAGAGTGCCGAGGTTGCCCGTGGCGGCGGCGTCGGCATGATCCTGGTCAACCTGACCAACTCCTCACTGGACACGGACCAGCACGCGGTTCCCACCGTGCACGTCAACCCGCCGGCCAGCCAGACCATCAAGGACAAGGTCACCGCCAACCCGGGCATCAAGGTCTCCCTGGTCAACAAGGACACCACCGGCCTGCCGCTGGAGGCCCAGCCGCAGATCGCCGGTTTCTCCTCCAGGGGCCCGCTGCTGGCCACCGACTCGGACCTGCTGAAGCCGGACGTTGCCGCGCCGGGTGTGGCCGTGCTGGCAGGTGTCTCGCCGATCGCTGAGAACGGCGCCAAGTTCGGCTTCATGTCCGGCACCTCGATGGCGTCCCCGCACGTGGCCGGCTTCGGCGCGCTGCTGCTGGGGAAGAACCCCACCTGGTCGCCCGCCGCGGTGAAGTCCGCAATGATGACCACCACCTCCGACGTGAAGCTCGCGGACGGTTCCAAGAACACCGACGTCTTCGCCACCGGCGCGGGCGAAGTGGACCCGGCCCGCATGGTCGATCCGGGCCTGGTGTACGACGCCGGCATCCAGGACTACCTGAAGTTCATCCAGGGCACCGGCGTGGACCTCGGACTGAAGTCCAGCACCAAGGCGCGCGACATGAACGTTCCGTCGTTCGCACTGGGCAACCTCACCGGAAAGATCGAGGTCACCCGCACGGTGACCGCACTGACCCCGGGCGTCTACAAGGCCAGCGTCAATGTCCCCGGCATCAAGGTGAGCGTGGCCCCGGCGGCGCTGAACTTCAAGGCCGCGGGCGAACAGCGCACCTTCAAGGTCACCTTCGAAAACCAGGGTGCACCCCTTGGCAAGTTCGCCATGGGCTCGCTGACCTGGGAGGGTGCGGGTAAGACCGTCACCTCGCCGATCTCGGTCCGTCCGCAGTCGGTGGTGGCTCCGAAGGACGTCACCCTGACCACCGACCAGGGCACCGGCTCCGGTGACATCAAGGTCGTCTCCGGCACGAACAACCCCACCACCATGACGCTGGACGGCCTCTCCAAGGCCGATGCCTCCGCCGTCGAGCTGGTCCCGGGTCCGTTCACCGCCCAGGCCGATGCCTCCACGTTCGTCAAGACCGTGCAGGTCCCGGCCGGCGTACCGCTGGCGAAATTCTCGGTCATTTCCTCCGACCCGGCCGCCGACTTCGACATGTATGTCGTCACCCCGCGCGGTGTCGAACAGGTGGCGACGTCGTCCTCGAGTGAGACCCTGTCCATCCCGAACCCGGCTGCCGGCACGTACACGATCTACGCGAACCTGTACTCCAGCCCGGGTGGCAAGGCGACCAAGGCCTCCGTTGAGGCCGCGGTGCTTGGCGCCAACGTGGGCAACGCCTCGCTGTCGCCGAATCCGCTGAAGCTGGCCAACGGCAAGGCCGGCAAGGTCACGCTGAACTGGAAGGGCCTCGCGGCCGGATCCTACATCGGCCGGGTCACCTTT
>DASSXE010000192.1:0-3085 GCA_035704125.1 Arthrobacter sp. | reverse complement strand
GGCGCCGGCTTCGCCCCGAACGACGCCCTCCACGTCTACCGCGCCTACTACGGCTATCTGTACGGGCATATCCTCAACGAACTGCAGGAGTTCGTTGTTGACCCGGAGGAGAACGAGGCGCTGCTCCGCCTCGGCCTGCATCAGCTGCCGGTGCGGGACTTCCCGCAGATCAGGGCCTTGGCCGGCGTCCTGGCCGACTACGACGGAAAAGCCGAGCTGGACGAGGGCATCACGATCCTCCTGTCAGGGCTCGCCGAACGGCTCTCCCCCAGGCCCCAGCTGCCCGGCTCCTGACGTACCGGCGCCGTCGACGTCCCTCCGCGGGTCCAGGTTCAGGTTCCCGCCGACGCCCAGATAGTGCGGCCGGTCCTCTAGCGCGGGTGCTACTGCCCGGTGCGCGGCGGGCAGGGTCGCGGACGTCCGCCGGCTCGTTGCGGCGGCCGCTGCAGTTCATCGATCATGGCGCCTAACGCGGCGGCTTCCGCCGGGCTGTCGGCCAAGGACACCAGGGCATGGGCCACCTCGGCGAGCTTGACGTTCCGGTTGTTGCTGAAGGATGTCAGGGCCTTGAAGGCGTCATCCGAGCCGATGCCCAGCCGGCCCATCAGGATCCCCTCCGCTTTGGCGATGGTTCCCCGCGTGCCCATGGCACCGCGGACGGCTTCTCGGGCCGCCAGTTCGGTCTCCCACTGGATGGTTGGGGTGAGGTCCAGCATGACCCCGGAGACGCTTGCCAGGTTTCCGGCATCATCCAGGACGGCTTCGCCCGCGGTCAGGACCCGGTGTTCATGCGACTGGGCGTCAATGATGCGGTGGTAGATCGCCACGTGGCCGCCGTGAGCGAAGAGTTCGGCGTTGAGCGCCTCTATCCGCGGCAGGTCGCCCGGATGCTTGTGCGAGAGGACCAGGGCCAGGGTGGGGACCACATCGCCGCGCCGGTAGCCGTGAATGGCATATAGCTCATCGGACCAACACATGATCCGCGT
Source organism: Arthrobacter sp. (assembly GCA_035704125.1). GTDB lineage: Bacteria > Actinomycetota > Actinomycetes > Actinomycetales > Micrococcaceae > Arthrobacter. Next base: position 2,099 of record DASSXE010000192.1, on the reverse strand, counting down.
CCTTCCGTCCATAACAAAGGACCCGGCCTGCATGGCGGAGGCATTCACGCCACTTGAATAGGCTGGCCGCAGAGCATCAATCATTTGTTCCCCGTTCCTGCTTGTCGAGCCGGTCCGCTGCCACCTCCGCCTCTGCAGAAGGGGCACCCGGGCGTCGAACGTGGCGGTGTGGCCCGCCCCCAATAAACTGCGGGCCACACCCGGCCTTCCCGAAGGCCGACCGCTCTATGCCATTCGGGTCTGTGTCATTCGGGTCTGTGTCGTTCGGTCTGCGTCATTGGAGTCTGCGCTACCGGAGCTGCCAGTGGACTCCGGCCATTCGACCTCGCGTCGTTTGACTTGCAATGCGCTCGCGGATATGCTTTTGTCCTGCGCCCCGATGCATCCCCCAATAGCATCGGGGCGCACCCATGTCCTGGGACGGCCACTCTGCCGCGGGTAGGGCCGTTGATCATTTGATCCGGCCTCGGAGCATCGGTACCTGTCGGCCAGAGGCACTGTCGGTGGCATCCGCCGTGCAGTCAGGGGCCGCGGCGCCGCATATTGCCTTCGGCGGCTACGGCGCAGAAGGGTGGCGTTCTAGTAGATCCACAGAGCATGCTGCAAGGCCCTCCAAGAGATCGGAAGGCCGCCTGCATGACCTCTTTCAGAATAGCAAACGGACCCCCGGCACCATAGGGTTAAAAGAATATTTATCAGCGGCGGACGGCTGCCCGACAACTGCCGCGAGGCACTGCCGGACGTTACCACCGGGTACCGTCCGACAGTCTTGACCCGCCGCCTACCGGGCCGACTAATCTGGGGTCAGGCCACGAACCATCCGGCCGGCCGGTTACACCGGGCACCGCCAGTGAGGGAACCCAGTGAGGGAACGAGGACCAGAAATGAAACCGTTCACAGTCGCGTGGACCGCAGCCGCCACAGCAGCCACCGCCGGCCTGGGCGGACTTGCCACGGACCCGGAAAGCCGCTGGTACAAAGCGCTCCGGAAGCCGGACTGGCAGCCCCCGGCCCTGGCCTTCCCGATCGTGTGGACCGCCCTGTACGCGGACCTGGCGGTGAGCTCCGCCGTCGCCCTTGACAGCGTCGCTCCAGATAGCGTCGCCCTTGACAGGACGGCCGGCCCGGCGGACGGCCCCCAGCCGGGTCGCGGGGAGTCCGTGGAGGACCGGAAGCGCTCGCTGCGCGCCTACCGCCGGGCCCTGGCGGCCAACTTCGTACTCAACGCGGGGTGGAGCTGGCTCTTCTGGCGCTCGCGCCGGCCGTGGCTGGCCGCCGGGGAAGCCGCCGTGCTGGCGGTGAGCAGCGCCGACCTGGTGCGCCGCACCTACCGGCTGCACCGCGGCGCCGGCGTCGCCCTCGCCCCGTACGCGCTCTGGTGCGGATTCGCCACCGCCCTCTCCACCGCGATTGCCAGGCTCAACCCGGACCGGGGCTGACCGGCGCCAGAATCCCCCGGCGGTGCGGCGCCCGGAGGGCTAGAATTTCCGCATGACACCGCAGGAGCTGGCCAACCTGGCGCACCTGCGCCGGGCCCGGGACCTGATCGACCGTGAGTACGCCCGGCCGCTCGACGTCCCCGCCATGGCCGCAGGTGCGCTGATGTCCCCCGCGCACTTCTCCCGACAGTTCAAGGCAGCCTACGGGGAAACCCCGTACAGCTACCTGATGACCCGGAGGATCGAACGCGCCATGGCACTCCTGCGGGCCGGCTCCAGCGTGACCGACGCCTGCATGGAGGTCGGCTGCACCTCCCTGGGCTCCTTCAGTTCCCGCTTCACCGAGATCGTCGGGATGCCGCCCAGCGCCTACCGGGACCGGGAACACGCGGCGGCGAAGGCCATGCCGCCGTGCGTGGCGCGGCAGCGGACCCGGCCGGCACGCAAACCGGGCAGGATCGAAGAAGCGGTCCCGCGGCGGCAGTCCTAGCGTGGAGCCATGAACATTTCACTGCAGTACTCACAGATCACCGTCAACGACCTCGACGAGTCGCTCGCCTTCTACCGCGACGCCCTGGGGATGGAGGTACGCAACGACGTCGGCTCCGACGGGCACCGCTGGGTGACCCTCGGCAGCGCCGTGCAGCCCGGCGTCGAGCT
>DASSXE010000043.1:0-2654 GCA_035704125.1 Arthrobacter sp. | reverse complement strand
CGCAACGCCCGCCCCGAGGACCTGCGCGGGCTGCCGGACACCAGCTACGGCCCCGGCAAGTCGGTCCGGCCGGGCGACCTGAAAACCACCGACTCGGGCCAGGCGGCCCAGCTGGTGCGCGGCCGCTGGCAGGCCCTGGTGGACAACGGGACGCTGGCTGCCGGGGAGGCCGCAACCACCGCGGTGGCCGTGACGCCCCGCTGGGCAGCGATCGCCGTCGCCGTCCTGCTGGTGGCGGCCAGCGTCTGGACCGTCGCCGCCATCTAGCCTGGCCGCCGCCATGAGGGGGCGCACCTAGTCCTCCTTGGAACCGTCGAAGGCGGTGACTGCCGACTTTTCCACCGCCGGGCCTGCCGCCGAGGAGGCTCCGGCCGCGCGGGCCTTCTTGGCGTTGAACTTCTTCTGCCGCGGGTCGAACGCATCCCGCAGGCCGTCGCCGATGAAGTTGATGCTCAGGCAGATGAGCACGATGAACAGGCCCGGGAACCAGAACAGCCAGGGCCGGGTGGCGAAGGCCTGCTGGTTCTGCGAGATGAGCAGGCCCAGGGACGTGTCCGGGGCCTTGACCCCGACGCCCAGGAAGCTCAAGGCCGTCTCGGTCAGGATCGCCGCGGACATGGTCAGCGTGACGTTGACGATCAGAACGCCGACGGCGTTGGGCAGGATGTGCTTGAAGATGATCCGGGCGTTGCTGGCCCCGGAGATCCGGGCGGCGTCGACGAATTCGCGTTCCCGCAGGGACAGGAACTCGCCGCGCATCAGGCGGGCGAGGCTGACCCAGCTGATCAGGCCGAGGAAGATGCCCAGCGCCAGGACGCCGTTGGTGCTGGCAAACGAGGCGAACCAGCTCCCGGAGTCGCGCCGGCCGGCCATCTGGGCCATCACCGCGGCGAGCAGCAGGGCCGGGATGATGATGATGACGTCGGTGAGGCGCATCAGGATGGCCTCTGCCCAGCCGCGGAAGTAGCCGGAGATGGCGCCGACCAGGACGCCGAGCAGGCCGGCAATGACGCCGATCACCACCATGACCGTGATCGATTGCTGGGCCCCGCGCATGGTCATGGCGAAGAGGTCGCGGCCGATCCGGTCCTGGCCGAAGGGGTGCTCGCCCCAGGCCAGCGGCCAGAGCGAGGAGGTCGGTGCGCCGTCGTTGACCAGCGCGGAGACCTGTTCGTGGTTGTACTTCCACCATCCCGGGATGCCGAGGTAGCCCACCGAGGTGAAGGCCATCAGGAAGATGATGGCGAACACCACCAGGCCGATGATGGCCCCGGTGTGGCCCAGGAAGCGCTTGCGGACAATCTGACCCTGGCTCAGGCCCTTCGCCTCGAGGACGGGTTCGATGCCGGCAGCCGGGGCGCCGCTCAGCGCGGCATCCTCGGCCATGATTTCGTCTTGCTGGCTTGGCTGGCTCATGCTTTTACCCTTACGCGCGGATCAAGTGCGGAGTACGCGAGGTCCGCAATCAGGTTGAAACCCATGGCCGTGATGGCCACACAGACGAAGACGCCCATGACCGGGTTGGGGTCGGTGTGCGAGATGCCGTCCAGGAACAGGAAGCCCATGCCGCGCACGGAGAAGACCGACTCGGTGATGACCGCGCCGCCGATCAGGCCGCCGATGTCGAACGCCACGATGGTGGCGATCGGGATCAGCGCGTTCCGGAACGCATGCCGCATCACGACGGTCCGCTCGGAGACGCCCTTGGCGCGGGCGGTGCGGATGTAGTCCATGTTCATGATTTCCAGCATCGAGGCCCGGGTGAAGCGGGTGTAGCTGGCCAGGGAGATCAGGATCAGCGCCATGGTCGGCAGGATCAGGTGCGTGAAGGAGTCCAGCCCCAGGATCCAGAAGTCACCCTCGATGTTCGGGGTGCCGGCGCCGATGGTGGCGATCGGCCTGCCGCGGACCCGGCTGTTGTCGAAGTAGCTGGGCCAGGCCTGCATGAAGCGGTCCAGCAGGATCAGGGCGCCGACCAGGAAGGAGGTGATCGCGGCGGCCCGCATCGACTGGCCGCGGTCGTAGCCGCCCATCAGGTAGCCGACCGCCAGGCCGACGAGGATGGTGGCCACGGCCAGCAGGACGATCATCAGGAACGTCGCCTGGTTCAGCAGCGGCTGGACCAGGAAGTACGCAACCACGCCGATGCCGACGGCGATGAGCGCCGACTGCAGTGCCTTGCGGTTCTTGAGGCCGGCCGAGAGCAAAGTGACGGCGAAGGCGATCCCGACACCGGCGATCGCGATGACCACCGGGCCGAGGCCGGGGGTTTTGAACCATTCGGTGGCGGAGAAATAGATCAGCACGGCGCTGATGAAGAGGAAGACGACGCCGCCGACGGTCAGCCTGCGCTTCGGCGCTCCGCCGGCCGCCACCGCGGCGATCAGGCCCAGGGCGAGTCCGATGGCCAGCGCGACGGGCAGCGGAACGTCAGGGTTCCGGAGGAAGTTGTTGAAGCCGATGGCGCCGAATTCCTTGAGCAGGACGGCGACCCAGAAGATCGGCAGCGAGAAGAACAGGAACGCCATGAAGGTCACGCCGTAGTCCAGGGCGCTGTACTGCCGCAGCGCGGTCACGATGCCCAGCGTGATGCCGATCAGGATGGCGAGCACCGTGGCGCCGGTGACCAGGGTCAGGGTCTGGATCAGGGCGTG
>DASSXE010000516.1:0-3939 GCA_035704125.1 Arthrobacter sp. | reverse complement strand
GCTGGCGTTCGTGCACAAGAGCCGCGACCTGACCGTCCCCAACCAGGCCGTGTCCAAGACCGTGGTGGGCCAGATCGAGGGCCGCACCTGCGTGCTGATCGACGACATGATCGACACCGGCGGAACCATCTCCGGTGCCGTGCAGGTGCTCAAGAACGCCGGGGCCAAGGACGTCATCATCGCGGCCACGCACGCGGTGTTCTCCGACCCCGCCCCCAAGCGCCTGGCCGAGTCCGGCGCCCGCGAAGTGGTGGTCACCAACACGCTGCCGATCGCGGCGAACAAGCACTTCCCGCAGCTGACGGTCCTCTCCATCGCGCCGCTGATCGCCCGCGCCATCCGCGAAGTGTTCGACGACGGTTCGGTCACCAGCCTGTTCGACGGCAACGCCTGAGAGCCGGACCGATCCGCGGTGCCGGCCCCGGTTAGCGAAACCGGAGCCGGCACTGCTAAGCTTTTTCCCGATACCTTGGCGAGGGAGAGCGCCGGCGCACGCTGCCGGTCTCCGTTATCGACTGGGTCTGAATCTCCCTTCTGAAGTGGGCCCCGGCCGGCGTTGAAGGTCGCTGACAGACCTCCGCCCTTGCTGAACCACCGTTCCACCCAGAGGAGACACCATGGCTGAGCAGAAGCTCGCAGCAGAAGTACGCACCGAATTCGGCAAGGGCTTCGCCCGCCGCGCCCGCATGGCCGGCCTCATCCCGGCCGTCATCTACGGCCACGGCGCCGAGCCGATCCACATCACGCTGCCGTCCAAGGCCACCACCCTGGCCGTGCGCACCCCCAACGCCCTGCTCTCGCTGGACATCAACGGCGAAGGCCACCTGGCCCTGGTCAAGGACATCCAGCGCAACCCGATCAAGCAGATCATTGAGCACCTCGACCTGCTGACCGTCCGCAAGGGCGAAAAGGTTACCGTCGACGTTCCCGTCCACGTCACCGGCGAAGTTGCCCCGGGCAACGTCCACAACCTGGAAATGACCACGGTTTCGCTCGAGGCCGAGGCAACCCACCTGCCGACCGCCATCGAGGTCAGCGTTGAAGGCCGCGGCGCCGGCGAGCACGTTCTCGCCTCCGACCTCGTGCTGCCCAAGGGCACCGTCCTGCTGGTTGACGCCGAGGCGCTGGTTGTCAACGTCTCCGAGGCCGTCGAGATCCCGCTTGAGGAAGAGACCGGCGAAGAGGCTCCGGAAGCCGGCGAGGAAGCAGCCGCCGAAGAGTCCTCCGAAGCTGCCGCCGAGTAATCACGGCGTAACTTCAGGCGGCCGGGTCCCGATGGGGCCCGGCCGCCGTCGTCTGGGCGGCGACCCCCGCCCGGGACCGGCCCGCCCCGAAAGGATGTACCCATGACCGACACATGGCTGATCGTAGGCCTCGGCAACCCCGGCGCCGAATACGCCCACAACCGGCACAATGTCGGCCAGATGGTGCTCGATGACCTTGCCGCCCGGGTAGGCGGCGGATTCAAGGCGCACAAGGCGCGCGCCCAGGTAGTGGAGGGCCGGCTGGGCATCGGCGGCCCGCGGGTGGTGCTGGCCAAACCCCTGACCTACATGAACGTCTCCGGGGGGCCCGTCGCCGCGCTGGTGAAGTTCTACGACATCGACCCGGCCCGCGTCGTCGCCGTCCATGACGAGATCGACATCCCCTTCAACACGATCAAGCTCAAACTCGGTGGCGGCGAAGGCGGCCACAACGGGCTGCGGGACATCTCCAAGGCGTTATCCACCAAGGATTACCTCCGCGTCCGGGTGGGCGTCGGGCGGCCGCCGGGGCGGATGGATACGGCCGACTTCGTGCTGCGCGATTTCGCAGGTCCGGAGAAGAAGGAACTGCCGTTCCTGGTCGACTCCGCGGCCGACGCCGTCGAGGATCTGGTCCGGGAAGGGCTCCTGGCGGCCCAACAGAAGTTCCACCCGGCGAAAGCCGAGTGACGGCACCACGGCTCCCGTCGTCTTTTTCGCCCCGTAAATTCGCGAATTGGCAAGGGCCCTTGTCATCTTCCTAAGATTTCCCCCGCGCCGGTACGATCTCCATACTCCCGTGTCAGTGGTTAGAGATACGCTACAACCATGCCGACGGCTGGGATGAGCCGTCCGCACGCGGGGCGAAGGGGGCTTGATGTCGAGGGATACGCTGGGCTGGGGGGATGTCGCCATGACATTGGCTCCCGCCGAGGTGCAGCACGCCGCAGGACCCGCCGGCCGGCACTCGTGGTCGGGGCTGGCGCGCGGGGCGGACGCGGACCGCGTCCTTGGCGCCCTGACGGCGCCCGACGGCATGGGCGTGGTGATCACCGGGGACCGCGGCGTGGGGAAATCCCTCGTCGGGCGAAGTGCCCTGGCCGCCTTCGGTCCGGATGTGTACGCCTTGCAACTGCGCAGTACCGGCAGCGGCTCCGCCACCCCGTACGGTTGCCTGGCCTTCACGCTGGCCCGGCTCCCGCAAAGTTCGCTGGGATCGCCCACCGCCATCCTGCACGGCATCACCTCGCTGATCCGCGACGACGCGGCCGGGCGCAAATGCGTGATCCTGCTGGATAACGCCGGCTCGCTGGACGAACAAAGCACCGGCGTCCTGCTCAACCTGCTCCAGACCGGCACCGCCCGGCTGGTCGCCACCGCACAGCGCACCACCGACCTCCCGCCGGACTTCTACTGGCTCATCACCTCGGGACAGCTGGCCGAGGTCCGCCTCGCCTCCATGACCGAGATGGAGACCCGGAAAGTGCTGCAGGCGGCGCTGGGCCACCGGGTGTCCACCGCCCTGGCCAGCCAGCTGCACCAACTGGTCGGCGGAAGCCCCACCCTGCTGCAGGCCGTGGTGTCCGAGCAGATCGAACGGGGCAACCTCGTGCTCTCCGGATCTGTCTGGACCCTGGTCGACGAGGTGGTCCTGGATGGCAGGACGGCCCTCGAGGACATCGTCAGGGCCCGTTACGCCCGGGAATCACCGGAGGCCCGCGAGGTCATCGAGGTGCTGTCCTGTGCCCGGAGCCTGCCGCTGTCCCGGCTGGCCCGGATGTATGGCCCGGCGCTCATCGCCGATATGGAGGAAGCGGGCCAGATCGTCGTCGACCGGACCGACCAGCACTTCGTCACCCTCGGTGACCGGTACCTCGGGGACATCGTCCGCAACTGGCTCAGCGTGGACCGCCGGCTGGAACTGCGCGACAAGGTTCCCGGCCACCAGGAACACGAACTCGGCGAGCTGTCAGTCCAGGACCTGCTCGCCTACGCCGCGTGGACGCATGACTGCCATGCCGAGCTGGCACCGGCCTACGCGCTGGCCGCCGCGCAGGCCGCCGTGCGCCTCTTCGACCCCAAGTTCGCCCTCAAGTGCGCGGGCAGCATCAGCTCCCGGGACGCCGAGTGGCCGGAGGGCCAGCAGCAGAAGGCCGCCGCCTACCTGCAGCTCGGGCTGCCGCTGCAGGCCATGTCCGCCCTTGACGACATCTCGGAGGCGCAGCTGAAGCGGCTGGAGCCGGAGGCCTTCGCCGAGCTGGTCGCGGCCAAGGCCGACTGTATGGCGTGGCTGGAGGACCGCTCCGGGAAGGTGCCCGAGCTTCTCCGTCAGGCCCGGCTGCGGCTGCAGGAGTCCGGGCCGGCAAACGCCGACGCCGGTGCGCTGGCGCGCGCCGGCCTCTGTCTGGACCTGTGCGAGTTCAATTACCTGTCCTTCATCGGCGACTACGAACCGATGATGACACGGCTCCGGGAGGCCGCCTCCGACACCGCCACGGACAGCATCGATCCCGTCCACCGGCTCAGGACCTCCATTATCCTGATGGAAGCCCTAGGCATGACGGGCAAGGAACTCGAGGCCCGGGCGGTCATGCGGGACATCGCCGGACAGCTCGGCGAGTGGTCCAACGTCCCGCGCATCCGCGAGAACTTCGCCTGGCGTTCGTTCAACGTCCTGCTCCTCGCCGGCCAGTGG
>DASSXE010000483.1:0-5449 GCA_035704125.1 Arthrobacter sp. | reverse complement strand
GCCCTACGTCATGGTGCTTGTGCTGGTGGGCGGCCTTATCTGGCGCTACAAGTACGACCAGTTCGGCTGGACCACCCGCTCTTCCCAGCTCTACGAATCGCGGCTGCTGCGGATCGCCTCGCCGCTGTTCCACTTCGGCCTCCTGGCCGTGATCGCCGGGCACTTCTTCGGCCTGGTCATCCCGATGGCGTGGACCCAGGCCGTGGGCATGAGCCAGGAGTTCTACCATTTCAACGCCCTGGCCGTGGGCGGGATCGCCGGGGTGGGAACCCTGGGCGGGATCATCCTGCTGATCTACCGGCGGCGCACCAGCGGGCCGGTCTTCATGGCCACCACCCGGAACGACAAGTCCATGTACGTGGTCCTCACCGCGGCCATCGTGTTTGGCCTCTGGACCACCCTGGCCAGCGTCTTCGAGGGCGAGCACGGGCACAACTACCGCGAGACGGTGGCCCCGTGGTTCCGCTCGCTGTTCATCGTCCAGCCGGACATCGCGGCGATGGCCGCGGCCCCGTTCTCCTTCCACCTGCACACCCTCGTGGGCATGGCGCTGTTCGTGATCTGGCCCTTCACCCGCCTGGTCCACGCCTTCACGGCCCCGTTCCACTACCTCTTCCGGCCCTACATCGTCTACCGCTCCCGGGACCGCGACCGGGACGGAATCCGGGCCGGTGCCGCCGCCGCGAGGAGTTCGGCCACCGCCGCCCGGCGCGGCTGGTCCGCCGTCGGAACCCGTGACCGGGACACCCGGAACCGGTGAGCTGCCGCCGGTCCTGAACGCCAACCGAATCGACGTCGCTGCACCCCAGCCGAGTCCTAAGGAGACCGCCGTGGCCGGAGCAACAACCCCATCCGTGGCCGCACCAAGCGGCCGCACGCTCAACCTGCTGCTCGCCACCGCGGCGTCGGTGGCGGGCTTCTGGGCCTGGAACTCCGTGGCCACCCTGGGGGCCTACTACACCCAGAACCTGCAGCTCAACCCCGCCACCACCGGGATCCTCGTCGCGATGCCCGTGTTTGTCGGGTCGCTGGGGAGGATCGTCGTGGGCGCCATGACGGACAAATACGGCGGCCGGGTCCTGTTCAGTTTCGTCCTGTTGGCGGCCATCGTCCCGATCCTGCTGGTGGCGGTCGGCGGCACCATCCGCTCCTTCGCCCTGGTGCTGGGCGCCGGGCTGCTCCTGGGCGTCGCCGGAACGGTGTTCGCCGTCGGCATCCCCTTTGTCAGCGCCTGGTACGAACCATCCCGGCGCGGCTTCGCCACCGGCGTGTTCGGCGCCGGGATGGGTGGCACGGCCCTCGCCGCCTTCCTCAATCCGCGGCTGGTCGCTTGGCTCGGCTACTTCCCCACCCACCTGCTGATCGCCGCCGTCCTGGCTGTCATGGCCGCGCTGGTCTGGTTCCTGATGAAGGAATCCCCGGCCTGGAGCCGCAGCAAGGCCCCGGTCCTGCCGAAGCTGATCGACGCCGCCAGGACGCCGGTGACCTGGAAGATGTGTTTCCTCTACGCCGTCGTCTTCGGCGGGTTCGTTTCCTTCGCGACGTACCTGCCCACGTACCTGCGGGACGTCTACAGCTTCGATCCCAGTGCCGCCGGAGCCCGGACCGCCGGGTTCGCCCTCGCCGCCGTCCTGGCACGGCCGGTGGGCGGCGTCCTGGCGGACCGGTTCGGGCCCAAACCGGTGGTGGTGGTGTCCCTGGTCGGCGTCGCCGTGCTGGCGTGGGTGGTCAACCTCCAGCCCGACGGCGACGTGCCCGCCGGCCTGACGTTCGTCGCCATGGCCGCGGCCCTGGGCCTGGGCACCGGCGGGGTGTTCGCCTGGGTGGGGGTGCTCGCCCCGGCCGGTAAGGTGGGCGGCATCAGCGGAGTGGTCAGCGCCGCGGGCGGCCTGGGCGGGTACTTCCCGCCGCTGGTCATGGGCGCCACCTACGACGCCGCGGCCCACAGCTACTCGATCGGACTGATGCTGCTGGTGGTCACCGCGCTGGCGGCGCTGGCGTTCACGGTCTTCGCACTGCATGGCCGGGCCAGGGCAACGGTGGCACCGGCCTGAGGTCCGGCGACGGCCCTGAGAAGCCCCCGCCCCGTCCACGCATGGCTCAGCCGAAGACGAGGTTCGCCACGGTGAAGATGGCCAGCCCGGCCAGGGCCCCCACCACGGTGCCGTTGATCCGGATGAACTGCAGGTCCTTTCCGACCTGAAGCTCAATCTTCTCCGAGGTTTCCTCCGCGTCCCAGCGGGCGACGGTGTCGGTGATCACGCCGGCGATGTCCGAGCGGTAGTTGTTCACGACGTAGCCCGCGGCGTCGCCGATCCAGGTGTTGACCTTGCCGGCGAGCTCCTCGTCCACCATCAACCGGGTGCCGAAGTCGTGCACGGCTGCCTTGAACCGCACCGTCAGTTCGCTGTGCGGATCGTCGACGGCGGTAAGCAGGGCGGCCTTGACCGTGCCCCAGGTGCGGGAGGCGAGTTCGCGCACCTCCGGGTCGCCCAGCACCTGGGCCTTGACGCCTTCGGCCCGGGCGATCATCACCGGGTCGTGCTGCAAGTCCTGGGCCAGCACCTTCAGGTACTTGTCGATCGAGATCCGCACCTGGTGCTGCGGGTCCGCCTGCACGGCCCGGGTGAACTTCAGGATCTCCACATAGACCTTGTCACCCACCAGCCCGTCCACGAAGTTCGGCACCCAGGCGGGGGAGCGGTCGGTGACCACCCGGTTGACGGTTTCGTGGTTGTCCCTGACCCAGTCGACGGTGCGGTCCACCAGCAGGTCCACCAGCGCGTGGTGGTGCCCGTCGTCGAAGATGCGCTCCGCCAGCCGGCCCACCGGCGGTCCCCAGGGCGGGGTGAGGACGTGGCGGCGGACCATGCCCTCGATGACCGCCTGGACGTCGTCGTCGTTCAACACCGTGAATGCGCCCCGGATTACCGCGGCGCCCTCTTTCGCGACCCGCTCCGCGCCGCCCGGCCCGGACAGCCAGCCGCCCACCTTCCGGGCGAGGTCCACGCTGGCGAGCTTCTCCTTCACCACCTGCTCGGAGAGGAAGTTCGTCTCCACGAATTCGCCCAGCGACGCGCCGATCTGGTCCTTCCGCCGCGGAATGATTGCGGTGTGCGGGATCTTCAGCCCGAGCGGGTATTTGAACAGGGCGGTCACCGCAAACCAGTCGGCCAGGGCGCCCACCATGCCACCCTCGGCGGCGGCCCGGACGTACTCGAACGCCGGGTACTGCTTCTGCAGCGCGAAGGCCACGACGAAGACCACGGCCATCCCGATCAGCAGCGACACCGCCAGCAGCTTCATCTTCCGCAGCGCGGCGGCTTTGGCGGCGTCGGCGGCGGAGAGCCGGTGTTCGGCGCCCCCCGTTCCGGCCGGACGGGATGGTCGCTCAGTGTTCACCTGCATGTGCCCAGCCTAGCCCGGCATCCGTCACCGGTGTCCGCTAACGTGTCAGCATGACCACTGAGGAGTCCGCCGCTGTCCGTCCGCTCGTCTACGCCCACCGGGGCGCGAGCGGAGCCTTTGCCGAGCACACCCGTGCCGCGTACCTGCAGGCGATCGCCGATGGCGCCGACGGCGTCGAATGCGATGTCCACCTGACCCGCGACCAGCACGCCGTGCTGTTGCACGACGCCACCCTGGACCGCACCTCGGACGGCACCGGACCGGTGGCCGACCGTACCCTGGCGGAACTGCGGGAACTGGATTTCTGTTCCTGGAAGGGCGCCCGGATCCCCGAGGCCTACGGCGCACCCTCCGAGCAGCTCCTGACGCTCCCCGAGCTGCTGGACATCCTCCGCTCGGCCGGCCGGGAGATCGGGCTGGCGATTGAGTTCAAACACCCAAGCCCGTACCAGCTCAAGCTCGAGGACCGCGTCCTCGCCGTCCTCGAGGAGGAGGGCTGGGACCGCGGGACCTCCATGCTGGCGAACATCCGGATCTCCTTCATGAGCTTCAACCCGGACTCGGTCCGGCACCTGCTGCAGACCGTTCCGGCGGAGGCCATCTGCCAGCTGGTGGACGAGGTCGACGTAGTGGAAGTCCGGCAGGAATTCGGGGTCGGCGTGATCGCCGGCGGGGCGATGGCCAACGTCATGAAGGCGGCCCAGCTCGAAGCCGAGGAACTGCTGGACCAGGGCGCCGTGGGCCTGGCGGGGCCCGGCATCAACTACGTCCGTGAGCATCCCGCCACGATCCGCCGCTGGCTCGAAACCGGCCGCCGGTTCCGGGTCTGGACCGTTGACGCGCCCGAGGACGTGGACCTGTGCCGGGACGCCGGCATCCAGGAAGTCACCACCAACCGTCCGGCCGAGGTGCTGGAACGGGTCCTCGCCCCGCTCTGAGTGCTGTCCGGCTACTGCTGGCCGGGCGCGGCCGAGGCTGCCGTGGCGGCCGGGGCCCCGGTGGCCGCCCAGCTGGCGAGCAACCGCAGCCGCTCCGCGCTCGGTGAGCCGGGCTCGGCGGTGTAAATCATCAGGACCAGCCCCGGGTCCGCGGTGACCAGGAGTTCCTCGTAGGCGAGGGTGAGTTCGCCGACGACCGGGTGGTTGAACCGCTTGGTGCCGGAACCATGCGTGCGGACGTCGTGCGCGCCCCAGAGCTTCCGGAAGACATCGCTGCGCGTGGACAACTCGCCGACCAGGTCGTGCAGGCCCTTATCGTTGGGGTCACGCCCGGCTTCGGTGCGCATGATGGCCACGCACATCTCGGCGAACAACTCCCAGTCGGGGTAGAAGTCGCGGGACGCCGGGTCGAGGAACTGGAACCGGGCGAGGTTCGGCGTGCGTCCGCCGCTGCCGATGAGCGGCGAGTAGAAGGCCTGGCCCAGCTCGTTGGTGGCCAGCAGGTTTTGGTGCTGGTCGCGGACGAAGGCCACCCCGTCGGCAATCGTGCCGAGCACCCAGTGCAGGCTGGGCCTGCTCAAGGTGCTCTTCGAGGGCCGACGCCGGGGACGTCCGGAGAGCGGGATGCCGTCGGCGGCTCGGGCCAGGTTGAAGAGGTGCGCCCGCTCGGTGTCATCGAGGTGCAGGGCCCGGGCGATGGCGTCCAGCACCGACGAGGACGCCCCGCCGATGGCACCGCGTTCGAGCTTGGCGTAATACTCGACGCTGACGTCCGCGAGGAGCGCCACCTCGGTGCGGCGGAGCCCGGCGACGCGCCGGTTCGGCCCGGCGGGAATGCCGGCCTGCTCCGGGGTGATCTTTGCCCGGCGCGACATCAGGAACTCGCGTACCTCGGCTTTGTTGTCCATGCCATGAGATTACGTCCCTGCCGCCCTCGGTGGGGTGCCCTGCCGGTACACCCCTTGACAGAGACTCCTGCCCGGCCCGCTCCGCGTGTTGACTGGAATGAGACGTTCCCGCACGTGACCCGTCCGCCCCCGGCGGCAAGGAGAGTTCATGAACACCACCACCCTTCCGGCTCCGGCCCGAACAGCCCCCGGACC
>DASSXE010000318.1:0-14055 GCA_035704125.1 Arthrobacter sp. | reverse complement strand
ACCTTCTGGTTCTCTTCGAGGGAGCGGAAGCCGGAGGAGTTGATCGCGGAGTAGTGCGCGAAAACGTCCTGCGAGGAGTCATCGGGGGAAATGAAGCCGAAGCCCTTTTCAGCGTTAAACCATTTGACGGTACCAGTAGCCATTATTTTTGTCCTTCGTGAAGGTGGAGGGAAAATCCCGACTTTCGGGCCCTCCGGTGTGGGGTGCTCAAAACCGCTGCTTCAGAAGAACACGGACTTTCGACCGCGCGTACTGCCTGAACTACGAACTGCATAAACACAACAACAAGAATTACTCTACAGGAGATTTCCGGGGCGGATGACCAATCCCCCGATTGCGGCCGTCAATCCGGCCAGGAATGCGATTCGGCCCGCAAGCTCTAACCCCAGAGGCTGGCGGCCGCCGGGTCGCTTCCCGTCATGCCCGCGAGCATGGTGCGGTTCCGTGCGCCGGTCTTGCGCAGGATCGCGCCGACGTGTTTCTCGACGGTCTTGACCGAGATGCCGAGCTCACGGGCGATTTGTTTGTCTGCCATGCCGCGGACCACCATCTCGTGAACCTCCTTCTCGCGGGCGGTGAAAGCATCTGCACCGGGCTCGACGTCCATGGAGGAGGCACCCAGAAGGTGGTCGAAGATGTCCCCCTCCACCAGCGCCTGGCCCTGGCCGGCGGCCACAAGGATGCGGGCGATCGTCTCCCCGCTGGCCCTCCGGTTGATGAACCCGCGCACCCCGGCCTGCCGGGCCGATCGCACCTGCTCGACGGTGGGGTTGTCCGTCAGGACCACCACTGCGACGCCGGCGTCCAGCTGGCGGATCCGGGAAAGGGCGCCCCCGGTGTCCTGGTGGACCAGGTCCAGGTCGAGCACGATCACGTCCGGGCGCAGCAGTTCGAACGCGTCGCACAGCTGCTCTGCAGAGCTGACCTCGGCGGTGACCTGGATCGCGGGTTCGGCGATTCCGAGCAGCCGGACCAGGCCGGCGCTGATGACCGGGTGGTCGTTGGCGATGAGGATCTTCCACTTCGGCTGGCCGGTCGCTTCCGGTTCGGGGGCACGGTCCGGCAGGGTGGCCCGGACCTTAGTCCCCCAGCCGGGTGTGGTGTCGATGTGCAGTTCACCGCCGAGGTGGATGGCGCGGGAGGTCATGCCGTGCAGCCCCAGGCACCCCGAGGGCAGGGCGGCGTGGTCGCCGTGCGCGGCGGTCAGATCGAATCCCTGTCCGTTGTCCTCGACGACGACGGCGACGGCACCGGCGTCGTAGATCACGCCTGCGCGCACCGTCGTTGCCCGTGCGTGGGTGACAACGTTGTTCAGAGCTTCCTGGACGATCTTGAAGGCCTGGTGCGCGACCTCCGGGGCGAGCGGGCGGGTGTCCCCGATCACCGTCAGCTGGGTCGCGGCGCCGCACATCGATTCGACCCAGGTCAGTTCGCCGGCGGTCGCCTCCTCCAGGGTCCGTCCGGCGAGCGCGGCCGGCCCCGCACCCACTACGGTGCGGAGCGTCTCGGTGAGGGCGTCGTGGGCGATGGTCCGCGCCTTACTCAGGTGCGGCGCTACCGCTTGCTCGCCGCCGTCTAGCCGGCTGGCTTTCTCCGCCTCGTCGAGGCTGAGCAGCAGGGTGGCGAGGGAGCGGCCCACGGTTTCATGGACGTCCCGCACGGCGCGTTCGCGCTCGGCGGCGACGGCGGCCTCCCGCTCCCGAATGGACGCGGTGGCGTGCAGCTGGGCGTTGGTCAGCGCGATGGCGGCGTGACTGGCAAAGAGCTCCGCCAGCCTGGCCTCCTCCGGGGTGAACACCCGGCCCTGATCGGGGCTGAAGACAATGAAGGCACCGATGATCTGTTCGCCCCATTGGATGGGCACCCCGATCACGGCGCAGCTCCAGCGCGGATCCGTCGGCGGGATGTGTCCGCGTTCGATGCTGCTGTAGGCGTCCAGGATCACCGTGCAGCGGTTCCGGACGATCTGGCCGGTGAAGCCTTCCTTCAACGAGAACGTCTGGCCTTCCTGGCAGCCGACGCCGATGTCCACCTTTTTCGTGTAGGTACCGCTGGCTTCATTGACCAGGGCGATGGAGCCGGACTCGCAGCCCAGCAGGGAGGTCGCGTGGTCCAGGATCCGGCCCAGCAATGGCTGCAGCTCGAACCGGCCGGCCAGGTCGCGGGCCAGCGCGGCGACCGAGTCCAGCCTCTGCTGGGCCCCGTCGACGTTGCGAAGGCTGCGGACCAGCGCGTTGAATTCCGGTCCTACTTCTGTCATTCCCGTCCTCCTTGACGAAATGCAGGCGGCATGTTCGCACTGCCCGGCCCCCTTCACCATAACCGGCCGGGCCGACACCCGCTACGTGCGGGTTATCCCGCCCCGCGAAGGTGGGGAAATCCTCATACCGCGGCACCGTCATCAATGGTTTCGTGGAAGCAGCAGACGCCCAGGGTCGGCACAACGGAGGGAACAACCATGGCACGCATCGGGATCCTCACCAGCGGCGGGGACTGTCCCGGCCTCAATGCCGTGATCCGTTCGTGCGTGCTGCGCGGCATCCGCGTCCACGGGGACGATTTTGTCGGATTCACGGACGGCTGGCGCGGGCTCGTGGAGGGCAGCACCATCAACCTGGACTGGATGAGTGTGCGCGGTATCGCGAGCCTTGGCGGCACCATTCTTGGCACGTCAAGGTTCAGCCCGCTGGGCGAGGGCGGAGGCGTCGAGCGAATCCAGGCGAACCTGCGCGCGGAGGGCGTGGACGCGCTGATCGTCATTGGCGGAGAGGGCACCATGGCCGCGGCGAAGATCCTTAGCGATGCCGGCATCCCCATCGTTGGCGTGCCCAAGACCGTGGACAACGATCTGTCCGCAACAGATTTCTCGTTCGGCTTTCATACCGCCGTGGAAATCGCCACAGAGGCGATCGACCGGCTCAAGACCACCGGGCAGTCGCATCACCGCTGCATGATCGCGGAGGTGATGGGCCGGCACGCCGGCTGGATCGCGCTTTACGCCGGCATGGCCACCAGCGCCCACGCGATCCTCATCCCGGAGCAGACCGCCAGCCTTGACGAGATCTGCGAGTGGGTGGAGGGACCGTTCCGGCGCGGCCGCACCCCGCTGGTGGTGGTCGCGGAGGGTTTCGTTTCCGCGGACATGACCGAACCGCACGCCGACCGCGGCCTGGACGGCTTCAACCGGCCCAGGCTGGGAGGGATCGGCGAGCGCCTGGCCCCGGTGATTGAGGACCGCACCGGGATCGAGACCCGTTCGACGACGCTGGGCCACATCCAGCGCGGCGGCGCCCCGGGCGCCACGGACCGGGTCCTGGCCACCCGGCTGGGCCTCGCCGCCGTCGACGCCATCCACGACCGGGCGTGGGGGAAGATGGTCGCCACCCGCGCGGACGAGATCGTCCGGGTCAGCCTGGCGGAGGCCATCGGCAAGCTCAAGACGGTTCCGCAGCACCGCTACGACGAGGCGACCTACCTGTTCGGTTAGCCCGGATACAACAGCGGAGCCGGCCACCGCAAGGTGACCGGCTCCGCCGTCGTGCTTGGCTCCGGAGCGATGCCCCGGAAGGGTGCCTAAAACACCCGGATCGGGATCTCGGCCGGGTCCATGAGCAGCGATTCGATTTCGTCGTCGAGCTTGACCAGGGTGATCGACGCTCCGGCCATATCCAGCGAGGTGCAGTACTCGCCGACGTAGCTGCGTCCCACGGTGATGCCCTGTTCGGCGAGGCGCTTGTGGGCCTGGCCGTAGAGCAGGTACAGCTCGCTGATGGGGGTGCCGCCGAGGCCGTTAACCATGAGGGCCACCCGGTCCCCGTCGCCGAATGGCAGGTCGTGGACGATCGGGGTGAGCATCTCCTCGACGATCTCGTTGGCGGTCATCATCTTGGCGCGGCGGCGCCCCGGCTCGCCGTGGATGCCGACGCCGATCTCGATCTCGTCCTCACCGAGTTCGAACAGCGGGCTACCCTTGGCCGGCGGGGTGCAGGCGGTCAGTGCGACGCCCATGCTGCGGGTGACGGAGTTGACCTTTTCGCCGATCCGGATGACCTCGTCCAGGTCCGCGCCGCGCTCCGCGGCGGCGGCGACGGCCTTGATGACGAAGAAGTTCCCGGCCACGCCGCGGCGGCCGATCGTGTAGGTGGAGTCCTCCACGGAGACGTCGTCGTTGATGAAGAGGGTCTTGACGTTGATGCCCTCGGCGGAGGACATTTCCTGGGCCATGTCGAACACCATCTTGTCGCCGGTGTAATTGTTCACCAGCAGCAGCACGCCCTTGGGCGAGGCCAGCATCTTGGTGGTCTCGTAGACGTAGTCGAATGGCGGGGCGGCGAAGACGTCGCCCGGGCAGGCGGCGTCGAGCATGCCCTTGCCCACGATCATGACGTGTGCGGGTTCGTGGCCGGAGCCGGAGCCCTGGACGATGGAGACCTTGTTCTGGTCCGGGCCGTCGGCGCGCATGATCAGGTTGTATTCGGGGACGTACTTGAGCGTGTCGGGGTTCGCGAGGGCCAGGCCTTCGAGCATCTCGGGGACGAACTGCTTGGGGTCATTGAGGAACTTTTTCATGTGATCTCCACGTCGTTGTGCCGGTCGGTTTGATAAGGATTCAGGACGGACAAGGGCTAGCGCTGGTCCCAGTCCTCGGTGATGCGTTCAATGATGATGGCGATTGCGACGGCGCCGGCGTCCGGGGAGCCGATGCTGCGTTCCCCGCTGTAGCTGGCCCGGCCGCGCCTGGCCTCGAGCTTGCTGGTGGCGTCCGCGCATTCTCGGACGGTCTTGGCGAAGGCGGCGCGGCATTCGGCGGGTCCGGCGCCGGCGGCGAGCTGGCGTTCGAGTTCGTCGGTGGCCGGGACCAGCGCGTCCAGCAGGGTCTTGTCCCCCAGGCTTGCGTTGCCCCGGGTCATGATGCCTTCGGCGGCGGCGCGCAGCATGGCGACGGCGGCGGCGCCGTCGATCGCGTCCACCGTCTTGGCGGCGGCGGAGGCGCGCAGGAACGCGGTCCCCCACAGCGGGCCGGAGGTGCCGCCGATCCGGGAGGAAATGGCCAGGGCGATCTGCTGCAGGAAGGTGGCGACGTCGTCGCGCTTGAAGGAATCCCAGTCATGCAGGACCTTTTCGAAGCCGCGGGCCAGGGAGTAGCCGAGGTCGCCGTCGCCGACGACCGCGTCCAGGTCGCCGAACTCCTTTTCCTTGTCGACGGCGGTCTGCGCGAGGCTGTGGACGACGTACTCGACGTCGGCGAGGTCGGTGGCGGTCATGGGTTCTCCGTCGGGGTCGAAGGGGCGGTTGAGTTATCGGTGCCGGGGGTGGATCCGGTGCCGGGCCGGGGCGCTGGTCGTGGCTCCGCCAGGATCGCCTGCAGGGTCGTGAGGTTCACCGCGGCGGGGACGTCGACGCCGGCCGGGTTGGCGAGGACTTCGGCGCTTTCGCCGGGGTCGCCGAGCGAGCCGACGACGAGCGAGGCGCCGCTGAAGTCCTCCTCGCGGGTGTAGCCGCTGACGGTGACCAGGGTGCGCAGCCCGGCGCCGAGGGCGGCGCGCAGGCCGTTGGAGCTGTCCTCGACCACGACCGCGTCGTTCGGGTCCAGGTTCAGCTCCTTGAGCGCGAGCAGGTAGATGTCCGGGGCGGGCTTCTTGGCCGGGACGATGTCGCCGGCGAACACGGCGAAATGCGCCGCGAGCTCGTCGCCGACGGCGTGCTTCAGGACGGCGCGGACGGCCGGTTCCGCGGAGGTGGAGGCCACCGCGAGCGTCCAGCCGGCGTCGTGCGCTTCCTGGACGATCCGGGCGATGCCGGGCCGGGCGGGCATCACGCCCGATTCGACGAGCTCCTTGTAGACGGCGGTCTTGCGCTTGTGCCAGGCCAGGACGGCCCCGTCGACGGCGGCGTCGTCGGCCAGGCCCAGGCGGGCAGCGAGCTCGGGGGTGAGGATGCTGCGCATCCGTTCCTTGCCGCCGCCGATCTTGACCTTCTCCGCGTACTCCGCCACGCTCCACTGCACCGGGACGTTGAAGTCGGCGAAGGTCTGGTTGAAGGCCGGCAGGTGGCCGTGCTGTTCGGTGTCGGCGAGGACGCCGTCGCAGTCGAAGATGAGCGCCGGCATCAGCGGCCGCCCTTGCCGGCGCTGCCGAACTGCTCGGTCAGCTCCTTGACCATGGTCATGACGTCCGCACGGGTGTGCTTGAACAGCGACGGCGGATCCCACTTGTTGTTCTGTTCGGCCTGCTTGAGGAAGGCCAGGGAGGACTGCATGTAGGTTTCCTTGAGCGCGGTGGAGATGTTGACCTTTGCGCAGCCGCGGGCTATCAGGTCCGCAAATTGTTCCGCGCTCAGCCCGGAGCCGCCGTGCAGGGCGATGGGGATGTTGCGGGCCTCGACGATCTCGGTGACGCGGCCGACGTCGAGCACGGGGGCGGCCTTATAGGAGCCGTGCGCGTTGCCGATCGAGGGGGCGAAGACGTCGATCCCGGTGGCGTCGATGAAGTCCAGGGCCGTGTCCAGGCTCTGCTGCGGGGCGACGTCGTCGGAGCCGTGGTCATCCTCGACGCCGGTGATCGCCTCGATCTCGCCTTCCACCTGGGCCCCGTACCTGCGGGCCTCGGCGACGACTTCGATGGTCTGGCGCTGGTTTTCCGCCACGGGCAGGTTGGAGGCGTCAAAGAGCACGGAGTTCCAGCCGGCCTTGAGACACTCGGTGACCACGTCCCGGTCCGGGCAGTGGTCCAGGTGCAGGGTGACGGGAACCTGGATCCCGAGGGTCAGGGACTTCCACATGTCGAAGAGCTGGCGGGAGCCGATGCTGCGGACCGTCTTGACGGAGGTCTGCAGGATCACCGGGGAGTTGGCCTCCTCGGCGGCGGTGAGGACCGCCTCCATGGTCAGGTCGTTGAAAATGTTGATGGCCGGCACGCCGTAGCGGTCGCGGAAGGCCGGATCGACTATGTCCTTCAGGGGCACAACACCCATGGGAAACCTCCTAGGTTGGCTACCTTCCACGCTAGGGGAGCTTCGTTGTCCGGGATACGGGGGGAAACCCGTAGGTGCACTTGGGGGTCATCCCCACCTGTCCTGTGATGCGCGTTCCGTGCTTGAGTTGGCCCACTATCCCCCAGCGAAAAGGATCAGAGCCATGTCCGACGGAAGCGTTCTGGAAACCATCACCCTCGAAGAAGCGCAGCAGATCATCGACGCCGCTGCGAAGAAAGCCGAAGAGATCGGGCAGCCGATGGACATCGCCGTGGTCGACGCCGGCGGGAACCTCAAGGCGCACGCCCGGATGGACGGGGCCAACATCGGCTCCATCACCATCGCGATCAACAAGGCCTACACCGCCATCGCGTTCCAGTGCGAGACCGGGGATTTGCAGGAAGTCACCCGCCCGCATGGGCCGATCTACGGCCTGAACGACGCCCACGGCGGCCGCCTGGTGGTGTTCCCCGGCGGCATTCCACTGGTGCGCGACGGGAAGATCATGGGCGCCATTGGGGTCTCGACCGGCACGGTTGAGCAGGACCAGGAGGTCGCGACCGCCGGGGCCGGGGCTTACTAAAGGCGCCCTGGGCCCTTACCCGCGGCGGCCCGCGGCCGCGTCCGCCATGGCCCGGACGGGTGGGGCGTCCGAGGTTCCCCTGGTACGCGGGGTCGCCGGGACATCAGCGACGGCGGGGCTTTCCGAGGCCGGGCTTTCAACGGATTCGCCGCGGCCAAGCCGGCGCTCCACCGCATGTCCTGCGGCGATGGAGAGCCGCTGGGCGGGCAGTTCCACGAAGCGGTAGAACATCCCGGCCACTGCGAACGAGGCAACCGCGGAGACGGCGAGCGCCAGCGGGAGCGAGACGGACCGCAGCAGAGTGACGCAAGCCAGGATGATCGGCAGGTGCACCAGGTAGAGGCTGAAGGAGATCCGGCCCAGCCATTGCGCGACGGCGGTGTCCCCGAGCTTCTTGGCCGAGCCGCACAGCAGGAACACCAGGACGAGCAGCGTCGCGCCGACCGTCACGAGCGCCTCGACGCCGTCGACCGGCTTGGCGGGGCTGAACCATTCGGCGTTGGCCAGGACCAGGCCGGCGGCGGTCACCGGGAGCCAGATCAGCCGCGGCCAGGACCGGGTCAGCTCGCGGATCCGTTCGCGCTCGGCGCCGAGGATCGCGCCGATGGCGAAGATCGGGAGATAGATCAGCGAGTCGATGTGCTGTATGGCTCCCACTGCGGCCAGGGCCAGGACGATGCCGAGCTTCAGGTGCCAGAAGCACCGCCAGCGGAGGGCGACAAAGACGTAGGCCGGCAGCAGGAGGGAGAAAAGGACCTCCCACCTCAGCGTCCACAGCGGGGTGTTGATGGTGCTCGCGCCCAGCAGGAGGAGGCTGTCTTTGGCGATCTGGACCACGCTCGGGTCGGTGACGTACATGTTCGCCCAGGAGCTTTGCAGTGGCGACAACGTGCGGGGAATGATCGCGATGAACGCGACCGCCACGGCCAGGGCGGCCCAGGCCGGCAGGTAGAGGCGCAACAATCGCTTGGCGTAGTAAGTGGCCCAGCGGGTGGACGCCCCGGCCCTGGTGAAGGGCAGGATCAGGACAAAGCCCGAGAGGACAAAGAAGACGTGCACCGCCGGTGTGCCGTTCCAGAGAACATGCAGTGGGGAGAACACCACCCACATCCCCGCCGTGTCGAGCGGTGCGGTGCGGTTGTCGAAGACAACTTCCCCGATCCCCGGGAGCGTGGAGAGCAGATGGCAGGCGATCACCACCAGGGCGGCGATCCCGCGGAGGCCGTCCAATTGCGTGACTCGTGTTTGACCAGACTGATTCGGCATCAGCCCCATGTTACCAGTTCGTTACATTCGGACGGTGACTGCGCGGCCGGGGTGACGTCGTGGACCGCCCGCCCCTGGACAACGGTGGTGGGAAACGAGGCGACCACACCCGTTCGCCTGTAGATCGGCGGCACCGGCTTCCCGCCGTCGTCCGTCCGATCGCGCGGGGAACGGCAGCAGTTCCCGCACGCCTACCTTGGCGGGGTGATTCCCAGCCGGGCCATGCGCCGGTAGATTGTGGCCCGGCTGATCCCCAGTTCCGCCGCGGCGGCGGCAACCGTTATTCCCGGCCGGGACAGGCACCTGGCAATCTCGTCCCTCTCAACGGCCTCTATCCGCGTCAGCCGGGGACCCGCACGGCCCAGCAGCGCGGCCGGCAGGTGCCGCACATCGATGGTTTCCGCGCGCAGGGCCGCGTCCTGGACCACGCCAAAAAGTTCGTCGATGTTGCCCGGCCATCCATACGCCGTCAGCGCGCGTTCGGCGGCAGGCGTGAAATCAACCTCCCGCATCCGCGCCTGGCGGGCGGCATACCGGGCAAGGGGCATCACGTCGGTGCCGCGGTCGCGCAGCGCGGGCACCGGCACCACGCTCTCCACCAAGGCAGCCAGCGGCGCCGGTATGGCTGCGAGCTCCTCCGCCGTCATGGCCCAGGTGACTCCGGCAGCATGGCCGTCCGCCGCCGGGCCGCGAGAGCTGACCGCCCGGGAGCTGAGCTCCTGCGCGGCCCATGCCGGGAGACGATCGATGTTTTCCACGATCACCGCGGTATGGGACTTGGACAGCTCCGGGGTCCAGAGGGACAGCCAGGCCTCCACATCCTGGGGTGCGGGGACGGCGGCGCTCAAAATGCGGCTCCCGGGGTGCGCCTGGCGGATCGCCTGGCCCAGCAGGGTGGACCGTCCGGTTCCCGGTTCGCCGACGGCGGCCGCCACCTTGCCGGACACCAGCGCCGCTGCGGCGCTCTCCAGGGCCTCGGTCCATGGCCGGGACATGGCGCGCAGCGTGCCGGACCCGGGTTCCAGCCGCCCCCGCTGGATACGGAAAACCCCGCCCCGGGGCCCGTGTTTTGGCTGACGGCCCCCGGATTTGGCCAGCATCAGGGCGGCAGTGGTGCTCGCCGCGGACTGGGCCAGTGCCAGCAGCAGCCCCGGCGAGGATTTGGACCAGGTGGTGATGTTGACGCTGCCCTCAAGCCGTCCACTGAGGGGATCAAGCACCGGTACGGCGGCGCAGGTGTACGTGCGCAGGCTGGCGCTGTAATGCTCCTCCGCGCGGACCAGGCTGGGGGTGCGGTCGGCCAAAGCCAGGCCCAGGCCGGTGGTTCCCGCCTCCCGCTCGGAGAAGGCGAAGCCGGGGGCCAGGTGCACCTTGTCCAGCGCCCGCAGCAGGGACGTGTCGCCGCTGAACCGGTTGAGCACCAGCCCGTCGGCGTCCGTGAGCATCAGGCTCAGCGGCTCGTTGGCCAGGGTCTGGCGCAGGCCGGTGAGGACCTCCTGCCCGCACTGGTAGAACAGCGAGTCTCCGTCCACGGACCCGGCCCAGACCGGGTCCACTTCCTCCGCTGAGACGCCGTATTCCTCGCTGCGCTGCCACGAGGCGAGAAGGCGCCGCGAGGAAACCGCAAGCTCACTGCCAGGCCCGCCGCGCTCCGGCCGCGGCGCGGGCACGTTTTGATTCGGCACCATTGCCGCCCTCCTTGTCCTGCCTCTTTCGAGAGTACGTGGGCGTGCCCCGGACGGCGACCCCCAGGTGTCTCAAAATGAGACACCGGTCACATGGTGACGCGCACCGGACCGCCCTAGCCTCTTGGTATCGCGACTATGGCAGTCGCGGGGAGGAGAAGGACATGTACAGCAAAGACGGCGAGAATTACTTCATCGTCGACGCCCACATCGCCCTGTGGGACGCCCGGCCGGAGAACCAGCGCAACATCCACGGCAAGCAGTTCATCGATTGCTTCTACGACTACCACCGCAACCTCTCCCCCGAGGAGGAGCTGTGGACCTATGAGGAATACCTCTACCAGGGCGGCGAGCGCCTGATGAAGGACCTCTTCGAGGACGGCTACGTGGACCACGCCGTGTTCCAGCCGGCGTACCTGGGCGAGTTCTATAAGAACGGCTTCGGCCAGACGAAGGAAGCCTACGACCTGGCCTCCGCGCACCCGGACAAGCTCACCTACAACCACAGCTTCGATCCGCGCGACGGCGAACGCGGCCTGGACCGGCTGCGCGCGGACCACGAGAAAATGAAGTTCACGGGCGTCAAGCTCTACACCGCCGAATGGCACGGGGAATCCCGCGGCTACAAGCTCTCCGACCCCTGGGCCTTCCGGTACTTCGAGGAGTGCCGCAAGCTGGGCATCAAAAACATCCACGTCCACAAGGGGCCCACCATCCGGCCCCTGGACCGGGACGCTTTCGATGTATCCGACGTGGACCACGTCGCCTCGGACTTCACGGACCTCAACTTCGTCGTGGAACATGTGGGCCTGCCGCGGCTGGAGGATTTCTGTTGGATCGCCACCCAGGAACCCAACGTCTACGGCGGCCTGGCGGTCGCCATGCCGTTCATGCACACCCGGCCGCGGTACTTCGCCCAGATCATCGGCGAGCTCATCTACTGGATCGGCGAGGACCGCATCTTCTTCTCCAGCGACTACGCCATCTGGACCCCGCGCTGGCTGGTGGAGCGCTTCGTGGACTTCCAGATCCCGGAGGACATGACCGAGTACGCTCCGGTCACCATCGACCAGAAGAAGAAGATCCTCGGGCTGAACGCCGCGAAGATGTACAACATCCCGGTACCGGCAGAGCTCCAGCTGCCGGACGCCGGCGAAACGGCCACCGGCCCGCGCCAGCCGGAACGGGCGGACCTGGCGGGCGCGTCATGACGGCGGCGCTGACCGAGCGCACCGTCCGGGACGCAGGTACCCGGGACGCAGGGGCGGTGCAGGACGTCCGCCAGGCACTGGGCACCGTGCTGGATCCCGAGCTCGACGAGCCAATCACCGATCTGGGCTTCGTCCGTTCCGTCGTCGTCGCCGGCGCTCCGGACCGTGCCGTCGTCACCGTGCACCTGCGCTTGCCCACCTCGTTCTGCTCCCCAAACTTCGCCTACCTGATGGCGTCCGATAGCAAGGACGTGATCTCGGCACTGCCCTGGGTGGGACAGGTGGTGGTGGAACTTGACGACCACCACGATTCCGCCCTGATTAACGCAGGCCTCGCCGCGGACGCCGGCTACCGGGGCACCTTTGGCCACGAGGCAGAGGACAGCCTGGAGGAGCTGCGGATGATGTTCCGCCGGAAGGCGCACACCGCCGCGATGGAACGCTGCCTGACTGAACTGCTGCGCGCCGACCCTGCGCTCACCGAAGCGAACGTGGGGACGGTGCGGCTGGGTGACCTGCCGGCGGGGCGGACCAAGGACGCACTTGGACGACGGCGGGCGGCGCTTGGGCTGCCTGCGGAACCTGCCGCCGTCGTGCTTGTTGACCACAACGGCCGCCCCTACCCCGCCGAGCACGTGCCGATGGCGCTGCGGCGGGCGCGCTCCACGCGCATCTCCATCGACGGCAACGCCCACTTCTGCCGCGGCCTGCTGCGCACCCGGTACGAGGACTCGGGCGCCGACCAGGCGGACCGGCCCGAAGGGGCCGAGCCGGCCGACCAACACCGCCTACTTCCGATCACAGTCAAGGAGATCCACCCATGAACACCATGCGAGCCGTCCAGGTGGTCGGCTACCACGAAGGCCTGAAGATGACCGAGGCGCCCATCCCGGAAGCGGCCGGGGCGTGGGACGTTGTGGTCAAAATCGGCGGAGCCGGCGTCTGCCGCACCGACCTGCACATCCTGGAAGGCCAGTGGGCCGAGAAATCCCAGGTGGAGCTGCCCTACACGATCGGCCACGAGAACGCCGGCTGGGTGCACGCCGTAGGCAGCGCCGTGACCAACGTCAATGAGGGCGACAAGGTCATCCTGCACCCGCTGATCACCTGCGGCCTGTGCCGGGCGTGCCGCTCCGGGGACGATGTGCACTGCGAGAACAGCAAGTTCCCGGGCATCGACACCCACGGCGGGTACGCCGAGTACCTGCTCACCTCCGCCCGTTCCGTGGTCAAGATCGACGATTCGCTGGAGCCCGCGGACGTGGCGGCCCTGGCGGACGCGGGCCTGACGGCCTACCACGCCGCGGCGAAGGCGGCGAAGCGGCTGACGCCGCGGGATAACTGCGTGGTGATCGGCGCCGGGGGCCTGGGCCACATCGGCATCCAGGTGCTGAAGGCCCTCACCCCCAGCCGGATCATCGTGGTGGACCGCAACCCCGCCGCGCTGGAGCTGGCACGGTCGATCGGTGCCGACGAGGGGGTGGTCGCGGACGGCACACAGGTGGAACAGGTGCGCGCCCTCACGGGCGGCAACGGCGCCGAGGTGTTGATCGACTTCGTGGGCGAGGGCGGTGCGACGTCCGAGGGTATCGCCATGCTGCGGGAGGCGGGCGACTACTTTGTGGTGGGCTACGGCGAGGACATCAGCGTGCCCACCATCGACATCATCTCCTCCGAGATCAACATCATCGGCAACCTGGTGGGCTCCTACAACGACCTGCAGGACCTGATGGCCCTGGCCGCGCGCGGGGCGGTCACCCTGCACACCCAGAAGTACAAGCTGGATGACTTCCAGCAGGCCATCAGCGACCTGGACGCCGGCAAGGTCCGCGGCCGCGCGATCCTGGTGCCCTGAGGCCCCCTCACTTCCTAAAGGAACAGCGATGATTTTCATTACCGCCAAATTCCCGGTCAAGCCCGAGCACGCCGACGCGTGGCCGGAGATCGCCCGGGACTTCACGGAGAAGACCAACGCCGAGGAGGGCTGTCTGTTCTTCGAATGGGCGCGCTCCCTGGCTGACCCCACCACCTACGTGCTGATCGAGGCGTTCCGCGACGACGAGGCCGGCGGCGCCCACGTTAAGACGGATCACTTCAAGAAGGCCACGGCCGAACTGCCGGCGTACCTGGCCCGGACCCCGGACATCGTCAACGTCACGGTCGATGGCTGGTCCGAGCTCGGGGAGCTGGCTGTTAAGTAGCTGTTCGCCCTCGGCCGCTCTTGCCCCGGCGGCGCAGGCTGCCGCCGGGGCTTGGGCGCGGACGACGGAAGAGGGTTTCAGCCCTAGGGCCTGACGTCCGCAGGTACAGCCACGGACTCGGCGATCTGCTTGATCGC
>DASSXE010000154.1:0-3638 GCA_035704125.1 Arthrobacter sp. | reverse complement strand
GGGGGAGTGGCGGAAACTCAGGGGCTGGAGCCCGGTTCGAGTCCCACCTCGGGCACAGTGTTTCCGCAGGGCAGGGGCTTTTTGGACTGCTGAGTGTGGACAAGTCTCCACTGATGGGCCCGTGCGGGGGCCTATTTGTGGTGACTGGGGTCTGACGCCTCCGTCTCTGTAGTTGGACAAGGGTGTTCCTGTACTACTTCATGGCCGGCGGCAGTTGGAACTGCATGACTTGCTGTGGTCCGGGATCAAATCTCCATGTTCGCCCCTGTCGGTACCACGTAGGCGCGCCGTGGAGGGTTCCCTCCCGGGAGACTCAAAAGATCATTCCACTGGGGATCTTTTGCCGGGCTCGTCACGCGTGGTCCTAGACTTTCACCGCGGTGGCTGGTTGAAGAGCCATGAGTGGATGGCCATAGAAAGAGATGCCGGTCAGGGCTTCGGTGACTGCTTGATCAACGGGGGGAGCTACGTCTATGACGAGGCCTGCCTCGTCGGCCTCGAGCGGTTCCAGGGTT
Organism: Arthrobacter sp.; assembly: GCA_035704125.1. GTDB lineage: Bacteria > Actinomycetota > Actinomycetes > Actinomycetales > Micrococcaceae > Arthrobacter. The sequence continues at coordinate 3,123 of DASSXE010000154.1, read as the reverse complement.
GCGAGTTGCGAATCGAGCAGGGTCGGCGGCATGAAGTGCCCGGAGCGGCCTTCAAGCCGCGAGCCCAGGACTTCCTTGCTGCCGTGCAGGTGCAGGAACACCGTGTCCGGCGCCTGTTCCCTGATGGCGTCCCGGTAGCTCCGTTTAAGCGCCGAGCAGGCCAGCACCAGACCACCGTTCCCGGCGTTCGCCAGTTCGGAACCCACGGTGGCCAGCCAGGGCCAGCGGTCCTCGTCGGTCAGCGGCGTGCCGGCAGCCATTTTGTTGACGTTTTCCACAGGGTGGAGCGAATCACCGTCGAGGAAGGGCAGGCCGAGTTCGCGGGCCAGAAGTGCTCCTAGGGTGGTCTTACCGCAGCCGGAAACCCCCATCACGACGATGCGATGCTGGCGCTTGCCCTCTCGGGCCGCTGGCGTCTCACCAGTCATGGACGGTGCCGTCGACCAGGCGGTTGTAGGGCAGGTAGGCCTGCTGGTAGGGGTAGGCTGCGGCGGCTTCCTCGTTGAACTCGACGCCGATGCCGGGTTTGTCCCCGGGGTGCAGGTAGCCGTCTACGAACGTCATTGACTGTTCGAAGACCTCGTTGGTGGCGGGCGAGTGCTGCATGTATTCCTGGATGCCGTAGTTGTGGATGGCCAGGCCCACGTGCAGCTGCGCGGCGAAGCCCACCGGCGAGATGTCGGTGGGTCCGTGGAACCCGGACTTGACTTGGTATTGCGCGGCGAAGTCCATGACCTTCTTCAGCGGGCTGATGCCGCCGAAGTGGGTGGACGCGGCCCGGACGTAGTCGATCAGCTGTTCCTTGATCAGGGTCTGGAAGTCGTACACGGTGTTGAAGACCTCGCCGATGGCCAGCGGGGTGGTGGTGTGCGACCGGACCAGCCGGAGCGCCTCCTGGTTCTCCGCCGGGGTGCAGTCCTCCAGCCAGAACAGGTCGTAGGGTTCCAGCGCCTTGCCGAGTTTGGCGGCCTGAATGGGGGTCATTCGGTGGTGTCCGTCGTGCAGCAGCGGGATCTCCGGGCCGAACTCGTTCCGGACCGCCTCGAACACGGTGGGCAGGTGCCGCAGGTAGGCGCGGGTGTCCCAGTCCTCCTCCTGCGGGAACGCGCCACGGCCGGCGGGTTCGTAGTCGTACCGCTCCCCCGAGGCCTGCGCCTGCGCCGCGACCCCGTACACGGCCTTGATCCCGGGCACGGCGGTCTGGATCCGGATCGACTTGTAGCCCAGTTCCAGGTGTTCGCGGACCGAGTCGAACAGCGACGGCAGGTCCGAACCGGAGGCATGGCCGTAGGCGCGCAGCCCGTTCCGGGACGCCCCGCCGAGCAGCTGGTACACCGGCATCCCGGCGAGCTTGCCCTTGATGTCCCACAACGCCATGTCCACCGCGGCGATCGCGGCCATCGTGACCGGGCCGCGGCGCCAGTACGAGGACCGGTACAGGAACTGCCAGGTGTCCTCGATCCGGTGCGGGTCCTTGCCGATCAGCAGCTGCGCGACATGCTCCTTCAGGTACGCGGCCACGGCCAGTTCGCGGCCATTCAGGGTCGCGTCCCCGATCCCGGTCACGCCGTCCTCCGTCGTAATCCGCAGGGTGACGAAGTTCCGGGACGGGCTGGTGACGAAGACTTCGGCGGCAATGATTTTCATGGGTGGAACGGTCCTTTCACGGCGGACTCAGGGTCGGGAGGGGTCGGGGGGGTTAGCGCTGGGTGCTGCCGTCCGGGGCGGCGCCCAGCAGCGCGAGTTCGACGGCGGTGGGCAGGCCCTCGCAGTCGCCGGCGGTGCTGACCGCGAATGCGCCGGCAAGGGTTCCGCGCCGCAGCCGTTCGGCGACGTCGGCGCCGTCGAGCAGCGCGGACAGGTAGCCGGCGGTGAAGGCGTCCCCGGCGCCGACGGTATCGATGCTGGTGACGGGCACCGCCGGGGCTTCCAGCCGGCCTTCGGCGGTGTACACGCCGGCACCGGCGGCGCCACGTTTGATTACCACTTCCCGGACCCCGCGGCCCAGCAGCTCTGCGGCCATGGCCCGCTCGGCGGCTTCCGGATCCGCCGTGCCGGCGCGCTCCGCCCCGCCGTCGGCCACCAGGGCCAGCTCATCGTCGGAGGCGATGAGAAGCGTGGCGTGCTTGGCCAGCGGCGTCAGGACGGCGCCGGCCTCGTCGCGGGACCACAGCTTGGCCCGGTAGTTGACGTCCAGGGACACCGTCAGCCCCTCGGCGGCGCCTCGGGCGGCGGCGTACTCGACCGCGCGCCGGGCATCGGCGCTGAGGGCGGGGGTGATTCCGGTCAGGTGCAGGGCCCGGGGCCCGGCGGCGAAAGCCCGGTCCACGTCCCCACGGCTGAGCGTGGAACCGGCGGATCCGGACCGGTAGTAGTACGCGCGGCTGATGTCCGCGGTGCGCCGTTCCAGGAACATCACCCCGGTGCCGCGGTCCGGCTCAACCCGGTGGCGGACGTCGAGGCCTTCGCCGCGGAGCTGCCGCAGGATGAACTCGCCGTGCGGGTCCGCCCCCACCACGCCGGCCCAGGCCACGCGGTGTCCCAGCCGGGCGACGCCGACGGCCACGTTGGATTCGGCCCCGGCCACGTGCATGCTCAGGCTGCCGCCGGCGGAGAGCGGTCCGGCGGACCGCAGGGAGACCATCGATTCGCCCAGGGTGAGCAGGTCAACGCTCACCGCAGCGGCCCCGCCGGGGCGCCGGTGCCGTAGCCGGCGGCGAGGCGGACGAAGGCGCGGGCACGGTCCCGGACCGGGCCCAGCCCGCCGCCGGAGGCGGCATCGCCGAACAGCGGCCCGCCGAGGCCGACGGCGATCGCGCCCGCATCCCAGTACCCCTCGGCCTCGTGCAGTCCGACGCCGCCCACGGCGATGAACGGGATGCCCGGGAAGGGGTCGCGCAGCGCCTTGAGGTAGCCGGGGCCGCCGAGGGAGGCGGGGAAGAGCTTCACCGCCGTGGCGCCGCGGTTCATTGCCTCGTAGGCCTCGCTGGGCGTGAACGCCCCGGCCAGGACGGGAAGACCCAGCCGGGCCGCTTCCTGGATGGAGCTGGCGAGAGAGGGCGTGACCACGAACTGGCCGCCGGCGTCGGCCACGTCGGCGACGTCGTGCGCGGTCAGGACGGT
>DASSXE010000525.1:0-3107 GCA_035704125.1 Arthrobacter sp. | reverse complement strand
ACCCCGAGGCTCGATTGCAGGACCACGACGGCGGCGAGGCGGCGTTCGTAGACCGGCGCCGCCCACAGCTCAGAGCTGAGCGCGGTGATGTCGTCGCGGCCCAGGTCCTTGTAGCGGCGGAGCGCATCCCGGACCGTGCCGCGGACGGCGCCCACGGATGCTCCGTAGACCTCGAGTTCGGGGGCGAAGCGGGTCAGCTCAGCCTCGGCACGCCGCCAGGAACTCTCGCGCTGCAGCGTCGCATCAATGAAGTCACCCGCTTCGCTCATGGACCCATTCTGTCGCACCTGACCGGGCCGGCGGCATGGCTTCAGCCCTGGGCGACGAGTCGTCCCCGCGCGATGCTGTCTGCTGAGTGGGCGGGATCGCCGTCGTATGGTTCGTTGGAAATGTCGAGCACCGGGTAGTCCGCCAGGTTCAGTCCGCCGGGCAGGACAAAGGCCTGCCTGGTTTCGCCGAGGACGCCCAGGCTCACCATCCTGGAGAGGTCCGCGGAACCCACCCAGACTTCGCGGAACCCCTGAAGCTTCTCCTCCGGAAGGCTGACCACCAGCTGCCGGGTGCCGTCGGCAAGCCTCTCCACCACCGCGCTGCCGCTGGCCGAGTGCCCGGCGAGCGGAGCCAGGGCAGCCTCGGCGACGACCGCCGCCGTCGACGCTGGACTGGCCGGCGCGGCCGCCGGCGGCTTGGCGGGGCCGAGGATGCTCAACGCGGTCCACGCCCCCGCGGCGCCCAACAGGATTCCCGCGGCAATGCCAAGGATCCATGGCATGCGGCGCGGCGCCCCCCGGGATGGCGGCCGCTGCTGTCCCGCCGGTCCCGAGGTGGCCGTATGCGCACCCAATGGGTCTCCGGCAAGGGACGGCGAAAGCCCCAGCGCCTGGTGGATCGCTTCCCAGTTGTGGCTGCCGGGCGTTTCCAGCGTGACCTGCCGCGGACTGACGGTGGCTGCGAAGACGGTCCGCTGCAGGGCACCGAGGAGTTCCCCGCATCCGGGGCACCGTGCCAGGTGGCGCCTCTCTTCCGCAGTGGCGGTCCGTTCGCCCAACGCCAGCAGGCTGAGAAGTTCGTCGTCAAGATGACCCATGCTCCACCTCCAACCTGCTGCGGAGCCGGGCAAGACTGCGGCGGATATGACTCTTGACCGTTCCCAGCGGAAGGTTGAGCCGGGATGAGATCTGGTCGTGGGTCAGATCCTCGTAAAAGGCCAGGCGCATGATTGCCGCCTGGGGGTCGCCCAGGCGCTCCAGTTCGTCCTCCAGCGTCAGCCGGTCCGCGAGCGCGTCCGCGTTCGGCTTGCCGGTGCCGGCCGCCGGTTCCTCGACCAGCTGCAGGACGGCGCGCTCAACGTCCCGCTGGCGGGACCGGGCCGAGAGCGCGTCGGAAATTGCATTGCGCGTGATCCCGATCAGCCAGGCGGGCAACCGTGCGGCGGCCGGGCGATAGCTGCTTCGCGATTTCCAGGCGCGAATAAAGACCTCCTGGGTGACGTCGTCGGCCGCGCCGTGCTCGCGAAGAGCCCTCAACGCGAGCGTATGGATCAACGGCCCCAGCAGGCGGTAAGCCTCGGCAAGCGCCCATTCCTCACCGGTTGCGAAGGCACGGTCGATGCTGACGTCCCATTCGCGAACGGCAGCCTCCACCACGTGCTCCTTCGAGCGGCAATGAGACCGTGGAACGCTATTATTCCTTCGCACGCCCCGCCCGGCAATGGGTGAACGGCCGGAACCGGCCGGCGGGGCCGCGGTTGCCGCGGTCCCGCCAGCCGGTTCATACCCCTCGGCACCGGGAGGTGCCGTTCAGTCGTGCGTCGAGGACTTGACCACCTGGACCGCCAGGCCGAGGTTCTTCTCTGCCAGGCTGCCCCAGGCGTACACGATGGTGTTCTGCCCCGCGGTGACGGTTACGTCCGCCGGTCCGATCAGCGCCTCGGTGCTGCCCGCCGCGGCCACGGAGGCCGAGATGGTTCCGGCGTCGAGCGTGAGCTTCTTCTGGTCCGGATTTTCCAGGCCTTCGATCACTGCGGTTCCCCCGGCGAGGACATCGACGGCGGGCGCCGCGGCAACGTGCCTCACCGTCAGCTTGCCCTGGCCGTCCGGACTTGCCGAGGTGTCATTCCGGAACAGCGTTGCGGTGGGTTCCCCGTCTGCCGTCAGGTGCGCCACTGCGGTGTAGTCGCGGCCTTGCTTCAGGTTCACTTTTACGGGTCCGATCACCGGGTTGTCGGCGCTCGTGGCGTCCGCGCCGGTGATGGCAATCTTGTGGTCTCCCGCGCGGACGTCGAGGGGCCCCGCCAGGGACCCGGGAGTGAAATTGTCCAGGGTGAGTTTGCCATCCACCCAGACGTCCACGGTGAGCCCCGGGACGCCGTGGAGGACGGACAGTTTCGCCGTGCCGGGATCGGGGCAGTTGTCGCCTGCCTGTGCGGGGGCGGCGAAGGCCAGGCCAGCCAGCAACGTCATTGCGCCGAGAGCTGCCGAGAGTGATTTCTTGTGCATGGGATCTCCTCATTGAGGCCCGGGGTGCGGGCGGTGATGCGCTTACACCTCTACTACCGGCCGGAGGGGCCGCCCGGATGCAGCCGGGCCCACTTTTTCCTCTGCAGCCCGCACTTGCCGTATACCCCTAGGGGTATTATTCTTGAAGCAGAGGCGGAAGGTGCGCCTTCCCTGTCCACCTCACGAAGGAGACCCCGAATGCTCATCGAACGCATCTACGACGAAGACCTCGCCCAGGCCAGCTACTTCATTGGCTGCCAGGCCAAGGGCCAGGCGCTGGTGGTCGATCCCCGCCGTGACATCGCCGTCTACAAGGACCTCGCCGCGGCCAACGGAATGACCATCGTCGCCGTGACCGAGACCCACATCCACGCGGACTTCCTTTCCGGCACCCGCGAACTGGCTGCCGCCACCGGCGCCACCGCGTATGTCTCCGGCGAGGGCGGGGCCGACTGGCAGTACGGCTTCGAAGCCGAGCGGCTCAACGACGGCGACACCATCGCCCTGGGCAACATCACCGTCAAGGCCCTCCACACCCCCGGCCACACTCCCGAACACCTTTCGTTCCTGATCACCGACGGTGCCTTCGCGGACCAGCCCGGCTACCTG
>DASSXE010000470.1:0-2796 GCA_035704125.1 Arthrobacter sp. | reverse complement strand
CGGTGGCGGAAGTCCTCGCCGTCGATCCGGACGACGTCGAACTGGTCGGCCAGGACCTGGATTTCGCGGGCAAAATCCACGGCGGCGAAGCGGCCGTCGCCCAGGGAACCGGGCAGGGTGTTGGAGGTTGCCGCGAGCTTGACGCCGGCGTCGGCGAGTTCGCGCATCAGCCGGGACATCAGCACGGTGTCGCCCGGGTCGTCGAGTTCGAACTCGTCGATGCAGACCAGCTTGTAACCGCTGAGCGCGTCGACCGTCTTGCGGAAGGACAGCGCCCCCACCAGGTTGGTGTATTCGACGAAGGTGCCGAAGGCCTTGGGGCCCGGTGCCGCGTGCCAGAGCGAGGCCAGCAGGTGGGTCTTGCCCACGCCGAAGCCGCCGTCGAGGTAGATGCCGGCCCGGGACGTTTCCTTCTTACCGAAGAGCCGCTTGAAGAGCCCGTCCCCGCTGCCGGCGCCGACTCCGGCGGCGAAGCCCTCGAGTGCACGGACGGCGTGTGCCTGGCTGGGCTGGGCCGGATCCGGGCGGTAGCTGGCGAAGGACACTTCACCGAAGCGCGGCGAGGGATAAAAACCCTTGAGGAGTTCATCCACGGATACCGCCGGAGTTCTGGCGGCGAGCTGTTCGATCTGTACCAAGGTGGTCCGTTCTGCTGGTCTCGTGTCCCCAGAAAGACTACCGGCAATGCCGGCCCTCCCCGCCGGACGCGATCGGCCGCGTGACGAAGGCCATATTTCCGCGTATGTACCCGGAGGAGCAATCCCGGGCACCCGTGGATAGTGTTGTCTTAGGCCCGGCGCCGCGATCCCCCTTGGCCCGGCCTCCCTGACTTCCAGTGAAAGGCCCTCTTGATGCCCTACCCCGTTGAGCAGAACGAGAAGTTTGCCGGCTACGCCCACCCGGAGCGGCTGGTCTCCACCGAATGGCTTGCCGCCGCCCTCGAGGCCGGCGGGGCGGCCGACGGCGGGAAGCTTGTGGTGGTCGAGTCCGACGAGGACGTGTTGCTGTACGAGATCGGACACATCCCGGGTGCGGTCAAGATCGACTGGCACACCGACCTTAATGACGAGGTCACCCGCGACTACGTGGACGGACCGGCCTTCGCCGCCCTGGCCGCCGCGAAGGGCATCTCCCGCGACAGCACCGTCGTGATCTACGGCGACAAGTCCAACTGGTGGGCCGCCTACGCTCTCTGGGTCTTCACGCTGTTCGGCCACGAGGATGTCCGGCTGCTCGACGGCGGGCGGGACAAGTGGATCGCCGAGGGCCGTCCGCTCACCACCGACAAACCAGCCGTCGCCGCCGCCGACTACCCGGTGATTGAACGCAATGATGCGCCGATCCGCGCGTTCAAGGAGGATGTGCTGGCGCACTTCGGCAAGCCGCTGATCGACGTCCGCTCCCCCGAGGAGTACACCGGCCAGCGCACCCACATGCCTGCCTACCCGGAGGAGGGTGCACTGCGCGGCGGCCACATCCCCACCGCTGCGTCCATCCCCTGGGCCCGCGCCGCAGCCGAGGACGGGACCTACCGCAGCCGGGCCGAACTGGAAGCCCTGTACCTGGGCGAGGCCGGGCTGAAGGAAGGCGACGACGTGGTGGCCTACTGCCGGATCGGCGAACGATCCAGCCACACCTGGTTCGCCCTGAAGTACCTGCTGGGCTTCGACAGCGTGCGTAACTACGACGGGTCCTGGACCGAGTGGGGCAACGCGGTGCGCGTCCCGATCGTCAAGGGTTCCGACCGCGGCTCCGTGCCGGCGCGAAAGTAAGCTGGAGCCGTGACTACTTCTGCCCTGCCCGCCGCTTTGGCGGAGATCGTCGACGACTTCCAGGCCCTCGAGGAGGCCGAGCGACTGCAGCTTCTGCTGGAATTCTCGCGTGACCTGCCGGACCCGCCTGCCCGGCTCCAGGACCACCCGGAGCTGATGGAACAGGTGGTCGAATGCCAGTCGCCGCTGTTCCTGACCATCGAGACCGAACCCGGCACGGCCGGTCAGCCCGCCGGGTCACCGCAGCGGGTGCGCCTGTTCTTCAAGGCCCCGCCGGAGGCTCCCACCACGCGGGGTTTCGCCGGGGTGCTGCACGAGGGCCTCGATGGCCTCAGCCCGGCCGAGATCCTCGCGGTCCCCGACGACATGCCCGAGCTGCTGGGCCTCACACGGGCCATAACCCCGCTCCGGATGCGCGGGATGACCGCCATGCTGGGCCGGATCAAGCGCAAGGTCGCCGCCCTGCCGGAACAGGGCTAGGACCGCCTGATGGCCCGTAAGAACGCTTCACAGGGAACCCCCGCCACCGCGGCACTCGCGGCGGCGGGGGTTTCCTTCACCGCGCACCCATATGCCCACGATCCCGCGGCCGCCAGTTACGGGCTGGAGGCCGCCGAGGTGCTGGGTATCGATCCGGCCCGCGTCTTCAAGACCCTGATGGTTGACGTCGACGGACGCCTCGCCGTCGGCGTCGTGCCGGTCAGCGGCAACCTGGACCTGAAGGCGATGGCCGCCGCGCTCGGCGGCAAGAAAGCCGCCATGGCGGACCCGGCGACGGCGGAACGCCGCACCGGGTACGTGCTCGGCGGCATCTCGCCGCTGGGACAGCGGCAGCACTCCCCCACTGTCGTGGACGAGAGCGCGCTGGGCCTGTCGACGATTCTGGTCTCCGGCGGCCGCCGCGGCCTGGACCTGGAACTCAGTCCGCAGGACCTGATCCGGCTCACCGGCGCGAACACGGCACGGATCGGCACGAGAACTGACTCGGCGCGCTGAAACCGGGCGCTGAGACCGCGGACTGCCA
>DASSXE010000073.1:0-3370 GCA_035704125.1 Arthrobacter sp. | reverse complement strand
GAACAGGCGGGTGCCGTCGATGCCTTCCCACTCGAAGGTGTGGTGGGGCATCCGGTTGACCTGGTTCCAGGAGATCTTCTGGGTCAGGAACCAGCGGCTGCCGGCGGCCTTGGCGATCTGCGGCAGCGCCGCGGAATAGCCGAAGGTGTCCGGCAGCCACACCTCCTGGCACTCGACGTCGAACTCGGCGAGGAAGAAGTTCTTGCCTTCAAGGAACTGCCGCGCCATCGCCTCCCCGCCGGGCATGTTGCTGTCCGACTCAACCCACATCCCGCCGACCGGGACGAACTGCCCGGCCCTGACCTTGTCGCGGATGCGTTCGAACAGTTCGGGGTAGAACTCCTTCATCCAGGCAAGCTGCTGGGCCGAGGAGCAGGAGAAGACGAAGTCCGGGTCCTCATCCATCAGCGCCACGACGTTGGAGAAGGTCCGGGCGCACTTGCGGATGGTCTCCCGCACCGGCCAGAGCCATGCGGAGTCGATGTGGGCGTGGCCGGTAGCTACAAGGTTGTGGGCCGAGGCATAGGCGGGCCGCGAGAGGACGCCGGCGAGTTCGGCGCGGCCCGCGGACGCCGTGCCGCCGACGTCGTCCGGGTCCACAGCGTCCAGCATCCGTTCCAGCGCGCGGAGGATCTCGTGGCGCCGGGGCAGCTCCATCGGCAGTTCGTGCATCAGGCCGCTGAGCGTCCAGATGTCCTGCTGCAGGTCCCAGACGGTCTGGTTGATCTCGGCGACGACGATGCCGCCCAACCGGTACTTGGGGTCGTCACCGGAGGTGGCCCTGTCGCCGTAGGGCGTGGCCGCGAAGGTCCAGCCTTGTGAGAGGTCGGGGTTGGCGGCGGCTTCGACATAGAAGTCGATCGTCATGCCGCTGCCCAGGAGCTTCAGCGGGATGTACTGGTTCCGCGGTGAGATGGCCTTGATGATGGTGCCGTCCGGCCGCCAGGCGATCCCCTCGCACTGGAAGCCGGGGAGATCTGTGCTGAAGCCCAGGTCCACCAGGATTTCGACGGCGGTATCCGCCTCTGTCCCCCACGAATCGGGCACCTCGCCCTGCAGCCGCAGCCATTTGGTGCTCCACGGCTTGCCCCAGGCTGCGCCCTGTGGCTGGGGTACGAACTCCTGGCGGAGGGCCTCCATGACCGGCACCGGCTCGCCGGGCGCATCCCAGCAGGTTAGCGTCAGCGGCACCCTGCGGGGGTACACGGCCGGGGCGATGCGTTCGCGCACGAAGCGGTCCAGCCGGACTTCCGTGAGACGGCGGTCGTCGTGCAATGTGATCCTCTTTGTGCTGGTGCGTTTGTGCTGGTGCGGGTGGGCGACTCCGGGCCGGAGCCCTGCGTCCAGTCGTTGGATAAAATCTACGGCGGCCACACCGCTTAAGCCAGCGGCGTCCCTAGCCGACGGACGCCGGCACGTTGATGCGCTCGTGTCCGGCATAGACATTCAGGGTGGTGCCCCGGCTGAAGCCGGCCAGCGTCATGCCGCTGGCCGCGGCGAGTTCCACTGCCAGGCTGCTGGGCGCACTGACCGCTGCCAGCACCGGGATCCCGGCCAGGGAGGCCTTCTGGACCAGCTCGAACGAGGCCCTTCCGGAGACCTGGAGCACCGTTCCGCTGAGCGGGAGCAGCCCCTCGCGCAGCGCCCAGCCCACCACCTTGTCCACCGCGTTGTGGCGGCCCACATCTTCGCGAAGGCACAACAGCTCGGCGGAACCGTCCTCGGAAATCCGGAACAGGCCGGCCGCGTGCACGCCGCCGGTGACGTCGAAGACCGCCTGCGCTTCCCGGAGCCGGTCCGGCAGCGCGGCCAGCGTTTCCACCGGTACGGTCAACGGATCCGCCGCGGGCGTGAAGTGCGAGGACTTGCCCACTGCCTCGATCGAGTCTGTCCCGCAGATCCCGCAGGAGCTGGACGTGAAGAAGTTACGCCCGGTGTCCGGCCGGACAACGTCGGGCCGGAGCTGCGCCTCCACCACGTTGAAGGTCTGGACCCCGTCTTCGTCCTCGCCCGCGCAGAAGCGCAGGGAGACCAGCTGCTCTGCCGACCAGATGATGCCCTCGGAGACCAGGAACCCGGCCACCAGGTCGAAGTCGTTTCCGGGCGTCCGCATGGTGACGGAGAAGGACAGGGTGCCCAGCCGGATCTCGAGGGGCTCCTCGACTGCCAGGACGTCCTCACGGTGCCGGACCGGGAATTCGAGTGCCTGCGGCGAACCGTCCAGGACAATCTTGTGCACTTTGCGGCGTTGTGTCACGCGGCCCATTCGGTACTCCTCATCAGCATTGCGTTCGGGCACGGCAGCCTGCGGCCGCCGGGTGCCCCTATATCCATTCTGAACTCCGCCGGGGTGTCAGCCAAGCAGCGCACTCCAATCCACCGGGCCGGCCGCGGCGGCCTTCCGGGGGTTGCGTTTGGCGGCGGGCTTGGCGGCGGGCGCCGCGGCCGCCGGGTCCGGGAGTGCCTGGCCCCACGGCAGCGCGAACGCCGGCACCGGCTCACCCAGCTGCACACCGTGCGGCGGGACCACCAGGACCCCGTCCGCGGCGGCGAGCCCGCGCATCATGCCCGGCCCGGTGTGCTGCGCGGGCGAGGCCATGCCGTAGACCATGCGGAAGGGCATCAGCCGCGTCCGGCCGGGATCGGGTTCGAGCATGGTGCCGCAGGGCACTTCGGTGACCGGCGGCAGCGTACCGTGGCCCAGCGCCGCCAGCAGGGGCCCGCCGATGGTGGAGAGGGCCATCATCGCCGCGAGCGGGTTGCCGGGCAGGCCGATGACGAAACGGCCGTCGGGCAGCTCGGCCAGGACCGCGGGGTGCCCCGGCCGCATCGCGATGCCATCGATCAGGAGCCGGCCGCCCAGTCGCGCCACGGTGCGCCGGAGGTGGTCGGTGCCGGAGCGTCCGGTGCCCCCCGTGGTGATGACGACGTCGGCGGGCAGGGGTTCGGCGGCTGGTTCCCCCGCGGCAGCCGGAGCAGGGCCGGTCAGGGTTCCGCCGGGACCGGGGGCGTCGACGGCGTCGCCGTCTTCGAGGGCGGCCAGCCACTCGGCGTCGCTGTCTCCGATCTTGTGCTCCCCGGCGATGATGCCGCCGAGCAGTTCCACGACGGACGCCAGCTGCGGTCCGAAGGTATCGCGTACCTCGCCCGGTTGCGGGACGCCGCTGGACACCACCTCGGAGCCGGTGAGCACCAGGCGGACCACCGCTTTGCCCAGGACCGGCAACGCGTCGTGTCCGGCGAGGGCCGCCAGGGCCAGGTGCGCCGGGTTCAGCACGGTGCCGGCCCGGATGAGGACCTCGCCCGCGGTGGCCTCTTCCGCGGCCCTCCGGACGTGGTCGCCGTTGCGGGGTTCGCCCGGCTTCGCTCC
>DASSXE010000502.1:0-3395 GCA_035704125.1 Arthrobacter sp. | reverse complement strand
TGTTCCCGCACAAGACCGTCGCGGAGAACGTGTCCCTGGCGCTGCGCAAGATTCGCGGGATGTCCAAGGACCAGGCCCGGGACGAGGCGCTGGCGCAGCTGGATCTGGTGGGCCTGAAGCACAAGGCCGATTCCCGTCCGGCCAACCTCTCCGGCGGCCAGCAGCAGCGGGTGGCCATCGCCCGTGCCCTGGCCATGAAGCCCGAGGTCATGTTCTTCGATGAGGCGACGTCGGCCCTGGACCCCGAGCTGGTCAAGGGCGTGCTGGCCCTGATGGCCGACCTGGCAAAAGGCGGCATGACCATGGTGGTGGTGACCCACGAAATGGGGTTCTCCCGCAACGTCTCGGATACCGTGACGTTCATGGACGGTGGCGTCGTGGTGGAGTCCGGTGCGCCGGAACAGATCTTCACCGCACCTCGGACCGAGCGACTGCAGGGCTTCCTCGCCGACGTTCTGTAGGACTCCTGGCTTAAATGACTGAAGGCACCCGCCGCGGCGGGTGCCTTCAGTCGTTTAAGCCCGCCTAAGCGGTGGCCGCTGCCGCTGCCTTGGCGGCGGCGGGCAAGGCGTCGAAGATCCGGTTCATCGCGGCGTCGTCGTGCGCGGCGGAGAGGAACCAGGCCTCGAACACCGACGGCGGCAGGTACACGCCCGAGTCCAGCATCGAGTGGAAGAACGGCGCGTAGCGGAAGACCTCCTGGCCCTGCGCGTCGTCGTAGTTGTGCACGCCCCGGGCGGAGGTGCCGAAGGCGACGGAGAAGAGGTTCCCGGCGCGCTGGATGGAATGGTCGACGCCGGCCGCGTCCAGGGCCCCGGACAGGGCGCCGGAGAGTTCCAGTGACCGGGCGTCAACGAAGTCGTACACCTCGGGCGTGGCATGGGTCAGGGTGGCGACGCCCGCGGCCATCGCCACCGGGTTCCCGGAGAGTGTGCCGGCCTGGTACACCGGGCCCACCGGGGCGAGGTAGTCCATCACCTCGGCGCGGCCGCCGAGGGCCGCCGTCGGCATGCCCCCGCCGATGACCTTGCCGAAGGTCAGCAGGTCCGGCGCCCAGGGCTCGGCGGCGTCGGCGGCCCCGCCGGTCAGGCCCCAGTAGCCGGAGTAGCCGGTGCGGAACCCGGTGAGGACCTCGTCGAGGATCAGCAGGGCGCCGTGTTCGCGCGTGATCCTTGCCAGGCCGGCGTTGAAGCCCTCGCCGGGGGTGACGACACCCATGTTGGCCGGCGCGGCCTCGGTGATGACGGCGGCGATGTTCGGTCCGTGCGCCGCGAAAGCGGCCTCGACGGCGTCGAGGTCGTTGTAGGGCAGCACCAGGGTCTCGGCGGCCGTGGCGGCGGTGACGCCCGCGGAGCCCGGCAGCGCGAGCGTCGCGAGTCCGGAACCGGCGGCGGCGAGCAGACCGTCGAGGTGGCCGTGGTAGCAGCCGGCGAACTTGATCACCAGGTTACGGCCGGTATAGCCGCGGGCCAGCCGGACCGCGGTCATGGTGGCCTCGGTGCCGGTGGAGACCATCCGGACCCGTTCGGCGGCGGGGACGCGCTCCTGCACGATCGCGGCGAGGTTGGCCTCATCCGGGGTGGAGGCGCCGAAGGACAGCCCCCGGTCGACGGCCGCGTGGACCGCCGCGAGGACGGCCGGGTGGGCGTGGCCCAGCAGCGCCGGGCCCCAGGAGCAGACCAGGTCGACGTACTGGTCGCCGTCGGCGTCGGTCAGGTACGGGCCCTTGGCCGAGACCATGAAGCGCGGCGTGCCGCCTACCGAACCGAAGGCCCGGACCGGGGAGTTCACCCCGCCCGGCATCAGCCGGCGTGCGCGGTCGAAGAGTTCCTCATTGCGAGGGTGGCTGGAAGTCATGGGTCCTATTCTTTCAGTGACGTTCATGCGCGGGCGCCGCCCCGGCCAGCAGGGCCGCGACGCGGGGTGCCACGTCGGTGCCGTACAGCTCGATGGAGCGCATCATGGCGGCGTGCGGGAGGGTGCCGTTGCTGTACTTCAGGTCGAAGCGGTCCACGCCCAGGTTGCTCTTGAGCAGGGCGATTTTGGCGGCAACCGTTTCCGGCGAGCCGACGTAGAGCGCGCCCTCGGGACTGCACAGCTGGTCGAACTCGGCCCGGCTGCCCGGGCCCCAGCCGCGTTCGGAGCCGAGCTGGTTGCGCTGGGCCAGCCAGTGCGGGAAGAACTCTTCCCGGGCTTCCTCGTCGGTGGCGGCGACGTGGCCCGGCGAGTGCGTGGCGATCTGTTGCATCGGGTGGCCGTACTTGGCCATCGCCTCGCGGTAGAGGCCGGCCAGCGGTCCGAACGCGCGCGGGGCGCCGCCGATGATGGCGAAGATGATCGGGTAGCCGTACTCGGCACAGCGGAGCACGGATTCGGGGGTGCCGCCGACGCCGATCCAGGTTGGCAGCAGGTGGTGCTCCAGCGGCGGGTAGACGCTCAGCCCGTTGATGGCGGCCCGCGTCCGTCCCTCCCATTTGACCGGCTTCTGGGCGCGGACCTTGTCGAAGAGCTCGAGTTTTTCCTCGAACAGGACCTCGTAGTCGGCGAGGTCCAGCCCGAACAGCGGGAAGGACTCGATGAAGGAGCCGCGGCCCAACATCACCTCGGCCCGGCCGTTGGCGATCGCGTCCACGGTGGCGAAGCGCTGGAAGACCCGGATCGGGTCATCGGAGCTGAGCACGGTGACGGCGGAGCCGAGGCGGATGTTCCTGGTGCGTGCGGCCGCGGCGGCGAGGAAGACCTCGGGAGCGGACACGGCGAAGTCGCGGCGGTGGTGCTCCCCCACGCCGAAGGCGTGCAGGCCCACCTGGTCGGCCAGTTCGGCCTGTTCCAGGAGCTGCCGCAACACCTGGGCATGCGGGACCGGGTGCCCGTCCGGGAACACGCCCAGATCGCCAAAGGTATTCAGCCCGAGCAGGACCGTGTCCGGCCCCACCGGGGCGGTGGGGTTCGCGGCGGACGCCGGATCGGGCAGGGCCGCGCCGCTCACCGGGCGTCCTTCAGCCAGCCGGCCAGCTCGGTGGCCCAGTAGGTCAGGACCATGTTGGCGCCGGCCCGCTTGATGCCGAGAACGGATTCGGTGATGGCGGCGCGGCGGTCGATCCAGCCGTTGGCTGCGGCCGCCTCGATCATCGAGTATTCCCCGGAGATCTGGTAGGCAGCGACCGGCACCGGGCTCATCGCGGCGACGTCGGCCAGGATGTCGAGGTAGCTCATGGCGGGCTTGACCATCACCAGGTCGGCGCCTTCGGCCAGGTCCAGCTCCACTTCGAGGAGGGCTTCGCGGCGGTTGGCGGCGTCCATCTGGTAGGTGCGCCGGTCGCCGGTGAGCTGGGAGTCGACAGCCTCCCGGAACGGACCGTAGAACGCGGAGGCGTACTTGGCGGCGTAGGCGA
>DASSXE010000455.1:0-4891 GCA_035704125.1 Arthrobacter sp. | reverse complement strand
CGGCCCCACTGGCCGCCGGCGATGTCCGCGCCGTCCACGCCGGCGTAGTACCGGCCGTTGATTCTGATGTCCTGGTTCACCCAGCGCGGCCCGATCCCCTGGTAGCTGCCGAACCACGACGCCGTCGCGATCCCCGAGGTGGCCCCGACGGTCCAGGTCATGGTGTTGCCGTCGGTGGTGCCGGTCTTGGCGAAGATGTCCGTGTCCTTGGAGACGGGAATGTTGTAGCCCGAGCCCTTGGTCAGCACATTCTTCAGCGCATAGGTGACCCCGGCCGCGACATCGGGTTCGATGGACTGCTGGCAGTTGGCGTCCGGCACCGGATAGGTCTTGCCGTGCGGGCCGGTCACCGATTCCAGCGCGACCGGGTCGCAATGCTTCCCCTTGGCGGCGAAGGTGGCGTAGGCATCCGCCATGGTCAGCGGCGCGACGTCCTGGGTGCCGATCAGGCTGGCGATGCTGGAGAGGTCGTAGGGCTGGTTCGTGTGCCCGTTGGCGACGCCGGCCGCCGTCGCCATTTTCTGGATGTTGCAGAAATCCAGCCGGGTGGCGGACTGGAAGGTGATCGTGTTGATCGACTGGTAGAGGCCCTGCAGCACGCTCATCTTGACGTAGTGGTTTGGGTCATCGTTGGGCAGGAGTTGCGTCCCCGCCGCCGGGTCATAAGAGCCGGTGGTGGTGCCACACGAATTCTGCCAGGGGTAGCCGGCCGGGTAGCGGCGCACCGCCCCGTCCAGGATCGTGGCCATGGACCGGCCGGAACGGAGCCACTCGGCAAAGACGAACGGTTTCATGGTGGAACCGATCTGGAACCCGCCCGCACCGTCCAGCGGCTGGCCCTGGGCGTCCCGCTCCGGGAGGGCGAAGTTGCCGGTGTAGTTGCCGGGCGCCGTCGCGGGGTTGTAGACCGTGTTCTGCGCCATGGTCAGGACCTTGCCGGTGCCGGGCTGCACGCTGACCAGCGACGCGCCGCGCTGCAGCGGATCGGTGGGGGCCATGGAGGCGTTGACCTGCTCCTGCGCGACCTTCTGAAGCGTCGGGTCCAGCGTGGTGCGGATGGTGAGCCCGCCCAGGTCCAGGAGTTTCTTGCGGGCCGTCTCGTCGGCGCCGAAGGCGGGATCGTTGAGGATCAGCCGCTGCACGTAGTCGCAGAAGTACGGTGCCGACGCGGCCCCTACGCAGCCCTGGCTGACCGGGTGGACGTTGAGTCCGATGGGTGCCTTGACCGCCGCATCGTGGTCGGCCGCCGTAATCTTCCCTTGCTGCAGCATCTTGTCCAGGACCTCGTTGCGGCGGGCCACCACGTGGTCGGGCTGGGTGAGCGGGTCGTAGTACACCGGGCTGTTGACGACGCCGGCCAGTGCGGCTGCCTCGGGCAGCGTCAGGGCGGCAGCCGGGACGTTGAAGTATTCATGGGCGGCGGCGTCGATCCCGTAGGCACCGTTGCCGAAGTACACGACGTTGAGGTAGCCCTGCAGGATCTGGTCTTTGGAGTAGGTCTTCTCCAGGGCGATCGCGAGCTTCATTTCCCGCAGCTTGTCGCCGACCGTTTTCGCGTAGCCGAGCTTGACGTCGTCGCCCTTGCCCTGCGCCACCAGGGACTCGATGATCATGTTGTTCACGTACTGCTGGGTAATGGTGGAGGCACCCTGGCGGCCGCCTTGGGCGGTGGCCACCAGGGCCCGCAGGATGCCGGTGGTGTCGATGCCGCCGTGCTCGTAGAAACGGGCATCCTCGATCGCGACGATCCCGTCCCTGATGAACGGGGACATCTTGTCGAGGGTGACCGGCGCCCTGTTTTCCGCGTAGAAGGAGGCGATCACCGAGCCGTCGCTGGCCAGGACCCGGGAGGTGGCCGGCGGGGCGTTGAGGTTCAGGTCGTCCGGGAGCCGGTCAAACATGCCGATGGAGCCGCCGACGGCGGCGCCGGCCATGGCGGTGGCCGGGAGGAAGAGGCCTGCGACCAGGACCCCGCAGAGGGTCCCGACGGCGATAAACGCCAGGACCGCGCGCCAGAGTGAGCCCTTACCCGGCATCGAGATGCTCCCGGGGGGCGGTGGCCTCCGTTGCCTTAGGGGCCGCCGCCGCGCCGCCGCCGTCGGGCGCCCGTCCCGGAATCGCGACCGAGCGCTGGCGCCGGAACGTGAGCACGAAGCCGGCGGCGCCGGCCAGGAAGATCAGTGCCGCCACCCAGGTGTTCACCCGGAGGCCCAGAATCAGGTTGGCGTAGTCGGAGCGCATCAGCTCGAAGGCGAAGCGGCCGGCCGTGTAGCCGGCGACATAGAGGGCGAAGACGCTGCCTGCGCCGAGCGTGAACCGCCGGTCCAGGTACAGGATCAACAGGCCGACGGCGACGCACCAGAGCGATTCGTAGAGGAACGTCGGCTGGAAATAGCCGAGGACCACCGGGGCGCCGGAGGCATCGGTGACAGCCGCGCCGGAGCCGTCCATCTGGTGGATCTGCAGTTTCCAGGGCAGGCCGGTCGGGTCGCCGTAGAGTTCGTTGTTGAACCAGTTGCCCCACCGGCCGAGCGCCTGGGCGAACAGCACACCCGGTGCCACGACGTCGAGGAACCCGACGAAGGAGACCCCCGCCCGGCGGCAGCCGATCCACGCCCCCACGCAGCCCAGGGCGATCGCACCCCAGATGCCCAGGCCGCCGTCCCAGATCGCAAATGCGTTCCACGGGTTCCTGCCGGGAGCGAAGTAGAGTTCGGGATCCGTAATGACGTGGTAAATCCGGCCGCCGATGATTCCGGCCGGGACGGCCCAGACGCAGATGTCCACCACCTGGCCCGGCAGGCCGCCCCTGGCGATCCAGCGGCGGGATCCCAGCCAGACCGCCACCGCGATGCCGGCCATGATGCAGAGGGCATAGAAGTGGATGGTCAGCGGTCCCAGGTGGAAGGCGCTGACGGTCGGGGACGGAATGAAGGATTCACCGGCGGTCATAGCGGTCCTGTCTAAGAGGTGGCGCGGCAAAGTCCCGGTAATTGGTTCTGCCACAGAACTATTCTAGGTCCGAATGTATCGGGCTAAGCTGGGCAGATGATGAGGGCCGTAGCATCCGAGCCGGAAAACGCGGCCGCCGGGGGCGCCAGCGCATGGTCCCTGACCGGGGTCATCGCCCGCCTCCGCCGGGTGCTGCGCTCCAGCGTCCGTCAGGAGTTCCCGTGGGAATCGCTCCCCATGGCCCAGGTGGAGGTGTTACAGCGGCTGGCCGATGAGCCGGGGCTGGGCGTCAGCGGGCTGGCGTCGCGGCAGCGGCTGGCCGTCAACACGGTGAGCAATCTGGTCCAGCAGATGGTGGTCTCCGGGCTCGTGGAGCGGCTCACCCGTCCCGGCGACCGCCGGTCCGTGAGTCTGAGCCTGACGCCCGGGGGAACTGAGGTGCTCAACGCGTGGCAGGCGGCCAATGACCGCCGCCTCGGCCAGGCCCTGCGGCGGTTGCCCGCGGCGTCGCAGCAGGCCATCGAAGACGCGTTGCCGGCCCTCGCCGCACTGGCAGCCCTGCTGGAGTCCGACGACGAGGCCCGGGACGGCCGCGAGGGACCGGGCCCCAAACCGTAGGGCCTTTGTCACACCGGCGTTAGCCGGTGTCCACCGGAGAGGGTCCGTGGCTCAATCGTCGCTGCGGAGCTCACGCTGGCGGGCACTGAGGAGTTCGAACTCCGGCCGTGCGGCGACGAACCGTTCGACGGCGGCGAGCACCTCAATGAGGTGCGCCCGGTCCGCCGCGACGAGCCCGACGCCGAGAAGGGCGCGCCGGTGCTGGTCCTGGTAGCCGGCCTCCGCCACGGAAACCTCGAACCGGCGCTTCACTTCGGCGAGCACCGGGCGCACCACGGACCGTTTTTCCTTCAGGCTGTGGACGTCCCCGAGGAGGACGTCGAATTCAATCCAGCCGATCCACATGGCATAAGCGTAGCGAGGGCCCCGTTCCGGCAGCGACGTGTCGCGGGCCGGAACGGGGCCCTCGCGGGGGCTAGATGGTCAGTTCGCCCATCCGGTCCCAGCCGTCGCCGTCGATCTGGCGGCTGATGATCCGGGGCGTCTCCTCGAGTGCCTGAGGCATGTCCGCCATGGCCTGCTTGAAGTGGCTGCTGTTGACGTGGTCGCCGGCCGCGTCGTCCTTGAAGGCCTCGACGAGGACGAACTCGTTGGGGTCCTCAACGCTGCGTGACCAGTCGAACCAGAGGTTGCCGGGTTCCTGCCGGGTGGACCGGGTGAAGTCCTCCACGAGCCCGAGCCAGCGCTCGGACCAGTCAGGCTTGACCTTGAATTTGACGACGATGAAGATCATTGACGGAGCCTTTCGGTCGAATGCGGGTCTTCCAGTATCTCAGCAGGCGCCGATCGCGGCCCGGGCGTGCTCCTGCTGCCGGGGTGTGCCGACGCGTTCGGCCCACTGTTCGGCCAGCTGGAATTCGACCATGGCCTCGGTGCAGCCGCCGGCCTCGTGCAGTGACCAGCCCAGGTTGTTGTGCAGCGCCACCATCCAGCGCTTGGTCCGCGCATCATCGACGGTGGAGGCGTACTCCAGCGCGCTGCGCGTCCAGGTCAGGGCATGGGCGGTGTCCGCGATCGCCAGCATGTGCAACGCATCGACCGCCAAAAAGTCCTCGCCGAGGTGGTCCGCCAGTTCCGCCGCCTGTTCAAACAGCGGCACGGCCATTTCGGGGTGGCCGCCGGAGTTGAGCACCCGTCCGCGCTCCAGCAGCACCCGCACCGCGACGGTGGGCTCGTCGGCGTCGACAGCGTCCAGCAGCGCGTCGGCCTCCTCGTATCTCCCCTGCAGCCCGATGGCGCGGCCCAGCTGGGTGGCCATCTCGGCCCGTTCGTCGGCGTCGTACGCCGGATCCGCGAGCGCCGCGCGGAAGCGGGTCTCGGA
>DASSXE010000406.1:0-2009 GCA_035704125.1 Arthrobacter sp. | reverse complement strand
CCTCCTCTGCCGCGGCCACCACGGCGAGCGCGGTGGTGAAGTCGTAGCAGGTGAAGGCCGGTACGGCCGAGCGCCGCTGCAGCGCGGAGGCAACCAGGGTGTCCAGTCGGGTTCGCATCAGGCGCTGAGGCCCGTCACCAGGAGCCAGGCCACGAAGGTCAGGGCGAAACCGGCCAGACCCAGCACGGTGGTGAGCACGGTCCAGGTCTTGAGGCCGTCGGCGACGGTGAGCCCGTAGTAGCGGACCACCACCCAGAAGCCGGCGTCGGTGACGTGGGACAGGCCCAGGGAGCCGAAGCCGATCGCGATGACCAGCACGGCGATCTGTGCCGGGGTGTAGCCCCCGGCGGCCACGGCGGAGGACAGCAGGCCGGAGGTGGTCACGATCGCCACGGTGGCCGAGCCCTGGGCGGCGCGCAGGGCGAGGGAGATGATGAAGCCCAGGAGCAGCAGCGGCACGCCCAGGGTGTCCAGGGTCTGGGACAGCGCCTGGCCGATCCCGGAGACCTGCAGGACGCTGCCGAAGACGCCGCCGGCGGCGACCACCATGAGGATCGAGGCGATGGGAGGCAGTGCGCCTTCGAAGATTTCGCCGGTCTCGTTCAGCGACCACCGGCGGCGCATGGCCAGGAGGAAGAAGCAAAGGGCGACGGCCACCAGGAGGGCGAAGAACGGGTTTCCGACAAACGCGGCCACGCCGTACCAGCCGTTGTCCTTGGCGATGGTGAGGGTGCCGATGGTGCCGAGCAGGATCAGGACGATGGGGGTGGCGATCAGGAAGATGATCAGACCCGGACGGGGCGGGGCGACGGCGGAGGCGCCGGGGCCGTCGTGGCCCACCCGGACCAGGGACTTGGTGCCGAACTCTTCCACCTGGGTCTTGACCGCCGGGACCAGCTCATAGTCCTTGCGGTTCATGATGGAGGCCACCCAGTAGGACAGGAAGCCGAGCGGCACGCAGATGGCCAGCGAGATCAGGGCGATCAGCCCGATGTCGGCGCCGAAGACGCCGGCGCCGGCCACGATGCCGGGGTGCGGCGGGACGGCGACGTGGATGGCGAGCATGATGCCGGCCATCGGCAGGCCGAACTTGATCGGGTGCACCTTGGCGATCTTGGCGAAGGCGTAGACGATCGGCACCAGCACGATGATGCCCACCTCGAAGAACACCGGGATGGCCACGAGGAACCCGACGGCGGTAAGGGCGACAGCCACGCGCCGGGCGCCCAGCTTGGCGGTGAAGTGGTCCGCGAGGGACTGCACGCCGCCGGAAACCTCGATCATCCGGCCCAGGATGGCGCCGAGGGCGATCAGGATCGCGACCTTGCCCATGGTGCTGCCGACGCCGTTGGAGACGACGGTGAAGACGTCCTTGAGCGGGATCTGGGCGGCCACCGCCACCAGGATGCTGACCGTCAGCAGGGCCACGAAGGCCTGGATCTTGAAGCGGATGATCAGGACCAGCAGGAGTGCGACGCCGGCCGCCGCGATGGTGAGCAGGAGCGGAGTGCCGAGCTCCGCGGCGGGTTTGATGACGGGCGCGTCGGCCGCACGCACCATCAGGGAATTGAGCAGGGGAATCATTGGGGGTGTCTCCTTTGACAGGGGCTGGCGCCCGGCGGGGTCAGACGACGGGGCGGGGGTGGAACCGGCCGCGGCGGAGGGGGAGCCGACGGGCCGGGGTGTATGACGCTTGGGAGGTGAGTGCTGGGAGCTAAGTGTTAGGCGGTGCGTTTTGCGGGCGCGACGACCTTGATCACCGCGGAGTCGTCCGCGGCGGCGAGGCCCTGGGCCTGGCCCAGGAGGTAGAGCTGTTCGGCGGCGGCGGCCACCGGGGCGGCGAGTCCGGCGGCGCGGGTGGCCTTGCCGACGATGCCCATGTCCTTGACGAAGATGTCCAGCCGGCTCAGGACCTCCGCGCCGTCCGCGGTGTAGGCCTCCAGGATTCGGGGGCCGCGGTTGGAGAGCATGAAGGACCCGGCGGCGCCGGCCTCCAGGGCCGCGAGCGT
>DASSXE010000359.1:0-8167 GCA_035704125.1 Arthrobacter sp. | reverse complement strand
GAGGAGTTCGATCAGCTCCTCGCGCAGCTCGGTGAGCACCTCGACGTCCAGCGCGGCATACCGCAGCCACGGTTCGGGCAGCGGCCGGGTGGACCAGTCCGCGGCGGAGTGTTCCTTGGCCAGGCCGAAGCCCAGGAGCTGCTCGATCACGGCGGCGAGGCCCACCCGCGGCAGGCCGGCCAGCCGGGCGGCGAGCTCGGTGTCGAAAAGCTTGTCCGGCCACATGCCCAGCTCGGAGAGGCAGGGGAGGTCCTGGCTCGCGGCGTGCAGGATCCACTCCACGCCGCGCAGGGCGTCGTTGACGATGCCCAGGTCTCCGAACGGCTCCGGGTCGATCAGCCAGGTGCCGGCGCCCTCGCGGCGGATCTGGACCAGGAAGGCCCGCTGGCCGTAGCGGAAACCGGAGGCCCGTTCCGCGTCCACACCGGCCGGGCCATGACCTGCGGCCAGTGCTGCGGCGCAGCGTTCCAGTCCTGCCCGGGTTTCGATCACCAGCGGCACACCGTCCCGCGGGGCGTCCAGGTCGATAACCGCGGGCACCAGGCTGTCGAAGCCCTCCACCGTGATGTGGCCGGCCGTATCGGGTTCCGGCGTGCCTGCGGAGAGGCTGGCGGCGGTCCCGGCGGCGGTGGTGTTGGCGGTGGTGACGGCTGAGGGGTCAGCGGCGCCCGCAGGGCTGGTTTCCGGAATATGAGCGGTCATGGTGACTCCAGTTTACCGACAACGCCGCGGTTGCCGGTCGAACCGGTGCTTGCCGGGCGTGCTCATGCCGGCCGGGGGCGGCGGCGCGGCAGGGCGGCGACGCCCTCGGGAAGCGGCGGCAGTCCCGCGAAGGTGCACACCATGTCGGACCACGCCTCCAGGTGCGCGGCGATGTCGCGGCCCTGGGGGGTCCAGGAGGCGCGCAGTTCGATGTCGATGGTTCCGGGCCGGTCCGCCAGGGTGCCGAAGCTCTCCGAGAGGACCCGGGTGGCCGTTCCGCCGGCCGAGCGGTACGGCGCCTGGTGGTTTTCCAGGGCCTCCACCAGCCAGGTCCAGGCCACCGAGCCCAGCATCTCGTCGTTGCCCATTTCGGGCTCCAACTGGGCGCGGATGTAGGTGACGATCCGGAATTCGCCGTCCCAGACCTCGGAACCGTCGGGATCGTGGAGCAGGATGAAGCGGCCGGTGGCCAGTTCGACGTCGTCGCTTCCCGCTGCCGGTGCCAGGGCCGCGGCGGCCGGCCCGTGGACCGCACCGGGCTCCGGGTCTCCGGGGACCACCACTTCGGCGCCGAGGGCGACGGCGAACGGAGCGAGCCTGCCCGGGGCCGGAATCTCATCGAGGCGCAACTCGCTGCGGCAGCGGGCTTGGCGAAGAGTGCCCAGGGCGAAGAGAAAATCCGCCGGCGCCTGGTCGAGTGCGTTCACAGGGAAAGGGTATGCACGCGCCAGGCTCCGGCCGGGCAGGCTCGCCGCCGGGCCGGAGCGGCAGGGTGCCTAGTGGTCGGCCAGTTCGCGTTTGATCGCGGCGATGAAGGCATCGACGTCTTCCTCGGTCGTGTCGAAGGAGCACATCCAGCGCACCTCACGGTTCGCCTCGTTCCAGTCATAGAACCGGAAGGACTGGCGCAGCCGGTCCGCCACGCCGGCCGGCAGCACCGCGAACACGCCGTTGGATTCGGTCTTCTGGCTCAGTTCCACCCCCGGGATGGACTCGACGCCGGCGCGCAGCCGCGCGGCCATGGCGTTGGCGTGCGAAGCCGAACGCAGCCAGAGATCCCCGTCGAGAAGGGCGATGAACTGCGCGGACATGAACCGCATCTTGGAGGCCAGCTGCATGTTCATCTTGCGCAGGTAGATCAGGCCGTGCGCCGCGTCCGGGTTCAGGGCGATGACCACCTCGCCGAACAGCAGCCCGTTCTTGGTGCCGCCGAAGGAGAGGATGTCCACGCCGGCGTCGCGGGTGAAGGCGCGCAGCGGCACGCCCAGGTGGGCCGCGGCGTTCGCCAGCCGGGCGCCGTCCATGTGCAGTTTCATGCCCTTGGAGTGGACATGGTCGGCGATGGCGCGGACCTCCTCGGGGGTGTAGCAGGTCCCGAGTTCGGTGGTCTGGGTGATTGACACGGCCAGTGGCTGCGCGCGGTGCTCGTCGCCCCAGCCCCAGGCCTCCTGGTCGATCAGGGCCGGGGTGAGCTTGCCGTCCGGGGTGGGGACCTGCAGCAGCTTGATGCCGCCGATCCGCTCCGGGGCGCCGTTTTCGTCCATGTTGATGTGGGCGGTGGCGGCACAAATGACGGCGCCCCAGCGGGGGAGCAGGGACTGCAGCGAGAGCACGTTCGCGCCGGTGCCGTTAAAGACCGGGAAGCATTCGATGCCGGTGCCGAAGTGTTCCTCCATCAGTTCCTGCAGCCGGGCGGTGTAATCGTCCTCGCCGTAGGAGACCTGGTGCCCCTCGTTCGCCGCGGCCAGCGCCGCGAGGACTTCCGGGTGCACTCCGGAGTAGTTGTCGGAGGCGAAGCCGCGGACGGCGGGATCGTGCAGCCGTGCCGGGGTTGAAGAGGTGGCTTGTTCAGGGGTGTGGACCGCGCTGGTCATCGTTTCGTTCACGCTTTCAGTGTAGGCAGGTGCCGGTTCAGCGGCTAAGCGGCAGCCGGCGGCCGTTGAGTTCGGCGGCCGGGGCCTGGAACAGTCCGGCGACGGCGTCCGCCAGGTCGGCGACGTCGGTGAAGCCCGGGAACTTCCGTTCCGGGGCGGCGGCGCGCATCGCGTCGTCGACGAGCGCCTTGACCACCAGGATCACCGCGGCGCTGTGCTGTTTTGCCGGAGGGACGGTGGTGCCGGGTTCGGCCTGGGCGGACTGGTCCCGCCGGAAGCCGTCCGCCACCGCCAGCGTCCAGGCCTCGGCGGCGGCCTTGGCCGCCGCGTAACTGGCGCCGCCCGCCGTCGGGGCCGCCGCCGCGGTGGAGGAGACGATCGCCAGCCGTCCGGTTTCTGAGGCGGCCAGGTCCTCGTAGAAGGTCCGGCTCACGTTGCGGAGCGTGGTGACGGCGTTGCGTTCCAGGAACTCCCAGTCCTCATCGCTTTGGTCGGTGATGCCTTTGGCTCCCCGCCAGCCGCCGACCAGGTGGATGACGCCGTCGAGCCGCACGCCGCGCTCCGTGAGTCCGGCGCGAAGGCCACGGACGGCATCGGGGTCGGCCAGGTCGCAGGTCAGAGGGGTCACGCCGCTGCCGGCCGCTGCCGAGGCGGCGGCGATCCGGCCGGTGTCGGATCCGACCGTGAAGACCGTATGGCCGGCATCCCGGAGGGCGCGGGCGACGGCGGTCCCCGAGGGGCTGCTGCCGCCCGCGATCAGGACGTTGAGCGCCTCTGCGCTCATGCGGCGGCCGTGTCTTGGCGGCTGCCGGTTCCGGTGATCCCGGCGGTGGATTCGATGACGGTGCGCATCTTCTTCTCCAGCGCCTCGTAGAACATGGAGAGCGGGAATTCGTCGTCGAGCACCTGGTCGGTCAGGCCGCGCGGCGGGCCGTCCAGCGGCAAGGCAGCCGGGCCCTTGGCCCAGACGGAGGCCGGATTGGGCGTCACGGTGCCGGAGATGAGCCCGTAGGCCGCGAGCCAGTGGGCCGTCTTGGGCCGGTCGATCGAGCGCCAGTAAAGTTCCTCGATCTTCGCGCCGAGTTCCACCACGACGCCGGCGGCCTCGTCCCAGTCGATGCTGAGCTTGCTGTCGGTCCAGTGCAGGACGTGGTGCTGGTGCATCCAGGCGAAGAGCAGCTGCCCGCCGAGGCCGTCGTAGTTGCGGACCCGGCTGCCGGTGATGGCGAAGCGGAAGATTCGGTCGAAGATGACGGCGTACTGGACCAGCTTGGCGTGCCGCCGGGCCTCCGGGTCGGCGTCCTCATCTTTTTGGATCTTCACGGATTCGCGGAAAGCGGTAAGGTCGCAGCGGAGTTCCTCGAGCGAGTAGAGGAAGAACGGCATGCGCTGCTTGATCATGAAGGGATCGAACGGCAGGTCTCCGCGCATGTGGGTGCGGTCGTGGATGAGGTCCCACATGACGAAGGTTTCCTGGGTCAGCTGCTGGTCCTCGAGCAGGGCCGCGGCGTCGGCCGGCAGCTCCAGCGAGGTGATGTCCGCAGCGGCGCGGAGCACGCGGCGGAACCGGGCGGCCTCGCGGTCGGCGAAGATGGCGCCCCAGGTGAAGGTGGGGGTCTCGCGGACGGCCACGGTTTCCGGGAACAGGACCGCGGAGTTGGTGTCGTATCCCGGCGTGAAGTCCAGGAACCGGATCGGGACGAAGAGCTTGTTGGAGTACTCGCCGGCTTCCAGGCCGTCGATGAACTCGGGCCAGATGACCTCGATCAGCACGGCCTCGACCAGGCGGCTGTTGCTGCCGTTCTGGGTGTACATCGGAAAGACCACCAGGTGCTGCAGGCCGTTGACCCGCTGCCGCTGCGGCTGGAAGGCCTGCAGTGAGTCCAGGAAGTCCGGGACGCCGAAGCCGCCGTCGGACCAGCGCTCGAAGTCCGCCACCAGCAGCTCCAGGTAGCCGGCGTCGTGCGGGAAGGCCGGGGCGAGCGCCGTGATCGAGGCCGTGATGGTACTGACGTGCCCGGCGGCGGACGGGTGGTCGGCGGCCTCGGGCACCGAGCCGTCCTTGACCTGGAGGGCCTGGAGGGCGGTGGCGGCGGATTTCAGGCGCAGCCACTCCGGGGAGTCGGCCGTGATCGGGGCAGGAGCGGTGAGGGCGGTAGCGGTCATCGTCGGTCGCCTTTCTGGTTGCTGGGCATCTACGGCGAGCGTAGCAAGCAAGCAGAAGTTCTAACTCAAAATCGGGCTGAGCATAAGAAAGACTGGGGCAATGGTGGCCGCCCCAGTCTTTCAGCTCAAGCTGGCCGCGCGCTGGATTAGCCGGCGGCAGTCTCTCCGGTATGTTCGGCGGCGCCGTGCGTCGGCGCGTCCTGTTCCGCACCGCGGACCTCGGCGGGGACCAGGGTCAGCGAGACGGAGTTGATGCAGAAGCGCTGGTCGGTGGGAGTGCCGTAGCCCTCACCCTCGAAGACGTGGCCCAGATGGGAGTCACAGGAGGCGCAGCGGACTTCGATCCGCTCCATGCCGAGCGTGCGGTCGTGGATGTAGCGCACCGTGCCGTCCGCCAGGGGTGCCCAGAACGAGGGCCACCCGCAGTGCGAGTCGAACTTCTCCCCGCTGGTGAAAAGCTCGGCGCCGCAGGCCCGGCACTTGTAGACGCCCTCGGTGTGGGTGTCCCAGTACTCGCCGGTGTAGGGCCGCTCGGTCCCGGACTGGCGCAGCACCTGGTACTCGGCCGGGCTGAGTTCCTCGCGCCATTGCTCCTCGGACTTAACCACGGCCGGCGAGGCTTCCGCGGCGGGGGAGGGAACGGGCGCGCTTTGAGGTTTGTTGCTGAAGATGCTCATGCGTTTCCTAACGCTTAGGAGTCTCCGATAAATCCCGAGCCCGCGTACAAGTGCAAAACCGGCAGGCCGAGCTTGTCCTGGGCTTCGTTGGCCCAGTCGGTGTGGAAGGTATCCGCCACAGCGTGCGGGCGGGTGATGACCACGGCTTGTCCGGCGTTGAGTTCCTTGGCTTTGGCCACAAGGGCGTCGACGGCGCGGCCCTCCACGATCTCGCCGGTCACCCCGCCGCCCAGGCCGCCCAGGGCGGTGAGCGATGCGGCCAGCGTCTCGGCCGCCGCGGTCCGTTCCACCGCGGGATCCGGCTGCTTGGCCGTCAGTTCGCGGAAGGCCTTGGCGATTTCCAGCAGGGACAGGTTCTCCAGGAAGTCCACCAGCAGGTGCCGCTCGGTGTTGGCCGGGACCAGGACCACCAGCGGCATATCGCCGTCGGCAACAAGGGTCTCGATGTTGACGCGGTCATCCGCGTTCAGGGGCTCTTCTGTCAGGATGACGATGGGGTCGCTCATGCCCCCAGCCTAGTCCCCGCGCGGCGGGAGCCGCGCCGGATGACCGGCGGAAGCGCCGGGTCGGTAAGAATAGTGCCATGGCCTCCACTCCGCGCCCCGCACCGAGTCCCCTCCTGCCTACCGCATCGCGGTCCCGCCTTGGGCTCCGCCCGGCGTCGTTGCCGGCCGTGACGCCGGCCCCGGAGACCGGAATGCCCCGCAACGCCAAGTGGGCCATGGCCGGCATCGCGGGCGGCAGCGCCGCCGCCGGGCTGCTCGCGGCCGGCTCCTCGGCCCTGGCCTTGTACTTTGCCCGCCGGGTCATCACCCCGGTCCGCGTCCGCGACGAGGACCAGGAGGTCCTGGCGGTGATCCGCGACGGCGACAAGCAACAGGTCATCCTCAAAGCCACTCCGGACGCGGTGGTGGACGGCGTGTACGGGCTCTTCTTCGACGGCGGCCGGGGCCACGCGCGGCTGGGCCGGATCGTGTCCTATTCGCCGGCTGAGCAGACCGTGCTGCGGGAGGTGGAGGCGGTGTACAGCGGCGACCTGACCACGGCGCGGCGGGGCTACTGGAGCGGGGCAGTGCACCCCGATCCGGCCGCGCTGGGACTGCCGGCGGAGGACGTGCTGATCGAGGTCGACGGCGGGACGGCGCCCGCCTGGCTGGTCCGCCCGGCCCCGGCCACCGGTGCCGCCGGCGACGCCGTGCCGGTGCCGGAGGTCTGGGCGATCATGGTGCACGGCCGCGGAGCCTCGCGCCAGGAGGGCCTGCGGGCGGTGCGCGTTGCCCGTGACCTTGGCCTGGCCAGCCTGCTGATCACCTACCGCAACGACGGCCAGGCGCCGTCGGCCGCGGACGGCCGCTACGGGCTGGGTTCCACTGAATGGCGCGATGTCGAGGCCGCCATCGGCTACGCCCTGGACCACGGAGCCAAGGAAGTGGTGCTCTTCGGCTGGTCCATGGGTGGCGCCATCTGCCTGCAGACCGCTGATCTCTCGCGCTACCACCACCTGATCCGGGCCATGGTGCTGGACGCCCCGGTGATCAACTGGGTCGATGTGCTGGCCCACCACGCCCAGCTGAACCGGATCCCGTCGGCCGTGGGGCAGTACGGACAGCTGATGATGAGCCACCCGCTGGGCAGGCGGCTTACCGGCCTGGCCGCCCCGGTAGACCTGAAAGCAATGGACTGGGTGTCACGGGCCGTGGAACTGCGGACGCCCACGCTGATCCTGCACTCGGTGGACGACGAATACGTTCCCTACGGCCCCTCGGCGGCCCTGGCGGAGAAAAACCCGGAGATGGTCACATTCGAGGCGTTCGCCACGGCCCGGCACACCAAGGAGTGGAACGTCGATCCGGAGCGCTGGGAAGCGCTGGTGGCCGCCTGGCTGGGCCAGCAGCTGGCGCCGCGGTCCACACCGGTCGACTAGCGGCCGGGCGCCGGGGCGCGGTGTCAGCGCCCGGTGTCATCGCCCGGTGTCAGCGACCGGTGTCATCGCCCGGTGTCATCGCCCAGTGTCAGCGACCGGTGTCAGTTCTCGTGCCGATCCGTGCCGTGTTCGCGCCGGTGAGCCGGATCAGGTCCTGCGGACTGAGTTCCAGGTCCAGGCCGCGCCGGCCGCCGGAGACCAGGATCGTCGCCAGGCCCAGCGCACTCTCGTCCACGACAGTGGGGGAGTGCTGCCGCTGTCCCAGCGGCGAGATGCCGCCGAGCACGTACCCGGTCCGGCGTTCCGCCGTCGCCGGGTCCGCCATGGCGGCTTTCTTGCCGCCGAGCGCGGCGGCCATCGCCTTCAGGTCCAGGTTGCCGCTGACCGGCACGACGCCGACGGCGAGGCGTCCGTCGACGTCGACCATCAGGGTCTTGAAGACGCGGGCCGGCTCGATACCCAGCACCTCGGCCGCCTCCAGCCCGTAACTGGCGGCCGCGGGATCATGGGCATACGGGTGCGCGGTGAAGGAAACCCCCGCCGCCGCGAGTGCCGCGGTGGCAGGGGTTCCCTGTGAAGCGTTCCTACGGGCCATCAGGCGGTCCTAGCCCTGTTCCGGCAGGGCGGCGACCTTGCGTTTGATCCGGCCCAGCATGGCGGTCATCCCGCGCATCCGGAGCGGGGTGATGGCCCGCGTGAGGCCCAGCAGCTCGGGCATGTCGTCGGGGACCGCGAGGATCTCCGCCGGGCTAAGCCCATCGAGGCCCTCGTGAAGCACCCCGGCGAATCCCCGCGTAGTGGGTGCCTCCGGCGGGGCCTTGAAG
>DASSXE010000314.1:0-9583 GCA_035704125.1 Arthrobacter sp. | reverse complement strand
CCGCCGATGGCCAGCACCACCACCAGGCCGGCCAGCAGCCACAGCGGCGAGCGGCCGGGCTCCAGCAGCACCGCCGCCCAGGCCACCGCGGTGGCCCCGGAGATCAGCAGGACCATGGTGGAGCGGCGCAGCGGGTGCCGGGCTACGAAGCTTCCCATCAGCGGCCCCGCCGCGATGGCTGCGGCTACGTAGAGCGCCATCAGCGCCGACACCATGCCGGTGTCCAGGCCCTGGGCCGAGATGAGAAAGGGGTACCCCCAGGTCATGGCGAAGACGGTGCCGCTGAACTGCACGGTGAAGTGGCTCCAGAGGCCCAGCCTGGTTCCCGGCTGGCGCCACGCGTGGCCCAGGGACACGCCGGTGGCGCGCAGCCCCTGGGCTGGTTCCGGCGCCGGATGTCCGGGCGGGAGATCCTGCAGCAGCAGGATTACCAGCACGACGGCGAGGCCGGACATGCCCGCAAGGGTCAGGAACGCCGGCGTCCAGCCGGCCGAGTGCAGGATCAGGGCGAACGGCACCACACTGAAAAGCTGCCCCAGCTGCCCGGACATGCCGGTCAGCTGGGTCAGCAGCGGCACCCGTGCCGGCGCGAACCACAGCGGAATCAGCCGGATCACGGAGACGAACGTCATCGCGTCCCCGGCGCCGACCAGGACCCGGCCCAGCACGCCGCCGGGAATGCTGTCGGCGAAGGCGAGTTGGAGTTGGCCGAAGCCCATCAGCAGGGCACCGCCGGCGATCATGGCGCGGGAGCCGAACCGGTCCACCAGGACGCCCACCGGGATCTGCAGGGCGGCGTAGACCAGCAGTTGAAGAACGGTGAAGAAGGAGATCTCCGCGGCGCTGGCGTGGAACCTGGCGGTGGCCTCAAGGCCGACGACGCCGAAGGAGGTCCGTTGGCTGACCGCCACCAGGTAGGCGAACACCCCGATGATCCAGATCAGCCAGGCGCGGGGGGAAGTCACGTCCCCATTATGCCCCCGGAGCGCATAAAGAATATTTATTCGCCGGGATCTTTACGCGCCAGGTAGGCCTCGACGGCGGCCCCAAGGTCGTCGGCGTTGGGCAGCTGGTCGTTCTCGTCCGCCAGCAGGGACCGGCGCACCGTTCCCTCGGCCTTCTCGTCATACCGGGTCTCCAGCCGGGACACCACCTGCTGGACTTCCTCGGACGCCTCGATCTGCTCGGCGATCTGCCGGCCGACCTCCCGTCCCGCTTCGCGGAGCCGGTCGGTGGGCAGCATCAGCGCGGTCGCGGCGCCAAGGTACTCAAGCCCGGCGACGGCGGCGGGCGGATATTCGGCCTCGGCGAGGTAGTGCGGCACGTGGATCACGTAGCCGGCGACGTTGCGGTGGGCCTCCTCGAGGCGCAGTTCCAGGATGTGGCCGATCGCCGCGGGAACCTCGACCGTGGGCTTCCAGACCGAGATTCCCTCGATTAGTTCCGGCCGGTTGCCGTGCACGGTGACCCCGACCGGGCGGGTGTGCGGCACCGGCATCGGAATGGAGTGGATCCAGGCAGCGAGGTTGACGTCCAGCTCCTCGACGATGCCGACGACGGCGCGGGCAAACCGTTCCCACTGCAGGTCCGGTTCGAACCCGGCGAGCAGCAGGAAGGGATTCCCCAACCCGTCCAGCAGCCGGTACAGCGTCAGCCGGGGCGCCTGGTAGTCCTGCAGGTGGTCCTCGACGAAGCTGATCTGGGGCCGGCGTGAGCGGTAATCCATCAGCTGGTCGGCGTCGAACTCGGCGACCAGCGCGGCCTCGAGGGTGTCGAGCAGTTCGGTGGTGATCTGCCGGACGACGTGGCCCGCATCGGCGAAGCCGGTGAACCCCATCAGCAGGTCCAGCCCGCGCAGCTCGGGGCTGTGGAACAACGCGTCGTCACGGACGTACAACGTTGCCGGATCCAGCAGTGGACTCGTTATCCGTTCCATCACGTATTCCTTCCTTCGGCGCAGGGGGCGTCCGGGCGCCCGTGGGACGCGGGCCGGCCGCACACGGCCCGTCAGGGGCCGATACCAGCTACAACGCGCCGTCCGCCGGGGTAATTCCTCCCCCGCCTGTGGGCCAAGTCTCATTAAATGCGGCTCCGGCCGCGGGGACAGACTACGATCGAAACTGGCCTGAGGGCCGGCCTTGAAGACACCGGGCTGCGTACGACGTTCCCGGTGGATCAGGTCCCATGGCAGGGCGCCGAACATGCAGTCCCTGCCGACGAAGCACAGAGAATTGAGGACTGTCCTGGTGGTCAAGAATACCGAAGTCAAACTGAGCGCCGTCGCCGGAGATTTGAAGAAGTCCCCGTCCGACGCCCTCGTCGTGGGTATCGGACAGGGCGCCGACGGCCCCGTCCTGCTGGAGAACCCGTTGACCGCCAAGGCCGCCGAGGCGCTCTCCGAGTCGCTCGCCGCCCTTGGCCTGACCGGTGCCGCCGACCAGGTGCACCGCCTGCCCGGCCTGCCCGAGGCCGGCGCGCCGGTCCTCGTCCTCGCCGGCGTCGGCAAGGTTTCCCCGGGTGTCGCCCTCGGTGAAGAGGCGCTGCGACGCGCCGCCGGCTCCGCGGTCCGCCAGCTGGCCGGCGTCGCGACGGTCACCGTGGCCCTCCCCGCGCCGGACCCCGCCGCCGTCGCCGCCATCGCCGAAGGTGCCGCGATGGGCGCTTACTCCTTCACGGAGTTCCGTTCCGCCAAGGACGGACTCAAGGATCCGGTCCGGAACGTCCGCATCCTCACCGACCTCGCCGGGGACAAGGCAGCCCTCCAGCCGGCCCTGGACCGGGCCGCCCTGATCGGCAAGGCCGTCAACGCCACCCGCACCCTGGTCAACACCCCGCCGAGCCACCTGTACCCGGAGACCTTCGCGGACGCCGCCAAGGATCTGGCCAAGGGCCTGCCGGTCAAGATCACGGTCTGGGACGAGAAGCGCCTGGAAAAGGACGGCTTTGGCGGCATCCTCGGCGTCGGCAAGGGCTCCACCCGGCAGCCGCGCCTGGTCAAGGTCGAGTACGCGCCCGCCAAGGCCACGGCGAAAATTGCCCTGGTGGGCAAGGGCATCACCTTCGACACCGGCGGAATCTCGCTCAAGCCGCACCTGGGCATGGGTGAGATGAAGTCCGACATGGCCGGCGCCGCCGTCGTGCTTAACACCGTCCTGGCCCTCGCCGAACTGGGTCTGCCGGTCAAGGCGACCGCCTGGCTCTGCATCGCCGAAAACATGCCTTCCGGCGCGGCCCAGCGCCCGGCGGACGTCATGACGATCTTCGGCGGCAAAACCGTTGAGGTCCTGAACACCGACGCCGAGGGACGCCTGGTGATGGCCGACGGCATCGTCGCGGCCAGCCAGGAGCACCCGGACGTCATCATCGACGTCGCCACCCTCACCGGCGCCCAGCTGATCGCCCTCGGCAACCGGACCGCCGGCGTCATGGGCTCGGAGAGCGTCACCGGCGCCCTCAAGGCCGCCGCGGACCGCGCCGGCGAGCTCGTCTGGCCGATGCCGCTGCCCGAAGAACTGCGCCCCACCCTGGACTCCCAGGTGGCGGATATCGCCAACATCGGCGAACGCCACGGCGGCATGATGACCGCGGCCGTGTTCCTGCAGGAATTCGTCGGCAAGGGCAAGGACGGCGCGCAGATCCCCTGGGCCCACATCGACATCGCCGGACCGTCCTTCAACAACGGCAGCCCCTACGGCTACAACCACAAGCAGGGCACCGGCTGCACGGTCCGCACCCTGGTCGCCTACGTCGAGGACGTCCTCGCGGCACGGTAGCGGGCCCCGCGCCGGAGGATCCGCCGGCAGCCGGCACTCGACGCGGCCCTGTGGCCCGGGCTGATGCCCCGGCCACAGGGCCGCGTGAGACTGGACACAAGCGCTCCACAAACGCCATGGCAAGGTGGAGCATGGATTAGTGGTTCGCTAAGGTGAACCGTAGTTTCAAAGCAATCAGCTTCATGGAAGCAATTCCACACGAAAGGGAAGCGGCCTGCTGGCATAATCACGGCAGACAGATTCCAAGACCAGATGATGCGTACTCTCGTGTCATCGTTCACGCGAGGGAGCGTTTTAGTGGCCGATCAGGCAACTGCGCAAGAATTCGACATCCTGGTACTCGGCGGCGGCAGCGGCGGCTACGCGACTGCGCTCCGCGCCGTCCAGCTCGGCCTCACCGTCGGCCTCATCGAAAAGGGCAAGCTCGGCGGCACCTGCCTGCACAACGGCTGCATCCCCACCAAGGCCCTGCTGCACTCCGCCGAACTGGCCGACCACGCCCGTGACTCCGCCAAGTACGGCGTCAACGTGACCCTGGACAGCATCGACATCAACACCGTCAATGCGTACAAGGACGGCATCATCGCCGGCAAGTACAAGGGCCTGCAGGGCCTGATCAAGTCCAAGAAGGCCATCACGGTCATCGAGGGCGAAGGCAAGCTCCAGGGCACCGACACCGTCGTGGTCAACGGCACCGCGTACAAGGGCAAGAACATCGTCCTCGCGACCGGCTCCTATTCCCGCACCCTGCCTGGCCTGGAAATCGGCGGCAAGGTCATCACCTCCGATGAAGCCCTCACGATGGACTTCATCCCCAAGAGCGCGATCATCCTCGGCGGCGGCGTCATCGGCGTCGAATTCGCCTCGGTCTGGAAGTCCTTCGGCGTCGACGTCACCATCATCGAAGGCCTGCCCTCCCTCGTCCCGAACGAGGACGCCACGATCGTCAAGGCCTTCGAGCGCGCCTTCAAGAAGCGCGGCATCAAGTTCTCCACCGGCACCTTCTTCCAGGGCGTCGAGCAGAACAACGACGGCGTCAAGGTCACCTTGGTCGACGGCAAGACCTACGAAGCCGACCTCATGCTCGTGGCCGTCGGCCGCGGCCCGGTCACGGCCAACCTCGGCTACGAGGACGCCGGCCTGACCATCGACCGCGGCTTCGTGATCACCAACGAGCGCCTGCACACCGGCGTCGGCAACATCTACGCCGTCGGCGACATCGTCCCCGGCGTCCAGCTCGCGCACCGCGGCTACCAGCAGGGCATTTTCGTGGCCGAGGAAATCGCCGGCCTCAAGCCGGTGGTTGTCGACGACGTCAACATCCCCAAGGTCACCTACTCCGAGCCGGAGATCGCCACGGTCGGCTACACCGAGAAGGCCGCCAAGGCCAAGTTCGGCGATGACCAGATCGAGACCCAGGAATACAACCTCGCCGGCAACGGCAAGAGCTCCATCCTGGGCACCTCCGGACTGGTCAAGCTGGTCCGCCAGAAGGACGGCCCCGTCGTCGGCGTCCACATGATCGGCGCCCGCATGGGTGAGCAGATCGGTGAGGCCCAGCTGATCGTGAACTGGGAAGCCTATCCGGAGGACGTCGCCCAGCTGGTGCACGCCCACCCGACGCAGAACGAAGCCCTCGGCGAGGCCCACCTGGCCCTCGCCGGCAAGCCGCTGCACGGCTGACAGCCCCGCCCGCACCACAGCACGACCCCTGGGCCTAGTGCGCCCGGCCCGAAAAGCCGGGTGCACTAAGCTCAAACCAGGCAGCAACCATCCGCACTAAAGATCAATAAGGAGAACGGGGACGACATGTCTGAATCCGTTAACTTGCCCGCCCTCGGTGAGAGCGTCACCGAAGGAACCGTCACCCGCTGGCTGAAGCAGGTAGGTGACCGGGTAGAGGTGGACGAGCCCCTGCTCGAAGTCTCCACCGACAAAGTCGACACCGAGATCCCCTCTCCGATCGCCGGCGTGATCGAGGAAATCCTCGTCGCCGAAGACGAGACCGCCGAGGTCGGCGCCCCGCTGGTCCGCATCGGCGACGGCTCCGGTTCCTCCGACGCTGCCGCTCCGGCCGCAGCCCCGGCCGAAGAAGCTCCCGCAGAGGAAGCTCCCGCCGAATCCCCGTCCGGCGCCGAGGCTCCGGCCCCCGAGGCCGAGACCCCGGCCGCCGACGCCGCCCCGGCCGCCGCACCTGCCGGCGAGGGCCACGAGGTCACCCTCCCCGCCCTGGGCGAGAGCGTGACCGAAGGCACCGTCACCCGCTGGCTCAAGAGCGTCGGCGACTCGGTCGAGGTCGACGAGCCGTTGCTCGAGGTCTCCACCGATAAGGTCGACACCGAGATTCCGTCCCCGGTCGCCGGCACCCTGCAGGAAATCCGCGTCGCCGAAGACGAGACCGCCGAGGTCGGCTCCGTCCTCGCCGTGATCGGTTCGGGCGCCGCGGCGGCTGCCCCGGCCGCCGCCCCGGAAGCCCCCAAGCAGGAAACC
The DNA here is from genome assembly GCA_035704125.1 of Arthrobacter sp. Classification (GTDB taxonomy): domain Bacteria; phylum Actinomycetota; class Actinomycetes; order Actinomycetales; family Micrococcaceae; genus Arthrobacter. The sequence continues at coordinate 3,320 of DASSXE010000314.1, read as the reverse complement.
CCGAAGCAGGAAGCTCCCGCCCCCGCCGCTCCCCAGCAGGCAGCGCCCAAGCAGGAGGCCCCGAAGCAGGAGGCCCCCGCGGCTCCGGCTCCCGCTCCGGCAGCACCGAAGCAGGAGGCTCCGAAGCAGGAAGCTCCCGCCGCGACCTCCGAGTCCGGCTACGTCACTCCCCTGGTCCGCAAGCTGGCCAACCAGCAGGGTGTCGACATCGCCACGCTGACCGGCACCGGCGTCGGCGGCCGCATCCGCAAGCAGGACGTGCTCGCCGCCGCAGAGGCCAAGGCCGCCCCGGCTGCCGCTGCGCCCGCAGCGTCCGCTCCGGCTGCGTCCAAGGCTTCCCCGGCTGCTCCCTCCGCCGAGGTGTCCTCGCTGCGCGGCACCGTGCAGAAGGCTCCGCGGATCCGCCAGGTCATCGCCCGCCGGATGCGCGAATCCCTGGACATCTCCACCCAGCTGACCCAGGTCCACGAAGTCGACATGACCAAGGTCGCCAAGCTGCGCGCCCGGGCCAAGAACTCCTTCCAGGCCCAGAACGGCTCCAAGCTGACCTTCCTGCCCTTCATCGCCAAGGCAGTCGCCGAGGCCCTGAAGCAGCACCCCAAGGTCAACGCGTCCTACGACGAGGACAAGCAGGAGATCACCTACCACAACGCCGAGCACCTGGCGATCGCGGTGGACACCGACAAGGGCCTCCTGGTTCCGGTCATCTCCGACGCCGGCAACCTGAACCTCGCCGGCCTGGCCGGCAAGATCGCCGACGTTGCCGGCCGCACCCGCAGCGGCAAGATCGGCCCGGACGAACTCTCCGGTGGAACCTTCAGCATCACCAACATCGGCTCCGTCGGCGCCCTCTTCGACACCCCGATCATCAACCAGCCGCAGGTCGCCATCCTCGGCACCGGTGCGATCGTCAAGCGCGCCGTCGTGGTCGCCGATGAGAACGGCGACGACTCGATCGCCATCCGTTCGATGATGTACCTCTCCCTGACCTACGACCACCGCCTGGTGGACGGTGCCGATGCAGGGCGCTTCCTGCAGACGCTCAAGGCGCGGCTTGAAGAAGGCGCGTTCGAAGCCGACCTCGGCCTCTAACGGTCCGGGCGCATCCGGCAGGCACTGGCCGCACTGCCGGCCGGTTGAGGGCACCTTCCCGCAAGGGAGGGTGCCCTCCGCTCTTTACGAACACTTTGTCGCTAAGCTAGGCCCATGACCATTCTTTTCTACATCCTGCTCTTCCTGCACATCGTCGGCGCCTCCATGGTGGTCGGTATCTGGATCGCCAACATGAAAACCCCGTCGGTGCACCCCCGCCAGCGGGACGGTGCGTTCGTGCAGCTGATCACGGGCATCGCCATGATGGGCATCCTGCCGATGCTGCACAACCAGGACCCGGCCGAGTTCGATCCCAACTACGTCAAGCTCGGCATCAAGTTCGCCGTCGGCCTGGTCGTGGCGGTTCTGGCCCTGATTGGCGCCCGGAAGGTCAAGAAGGGTGAGGCTGTGTCCACCGGCCTCGCGCACGGCGTCGGTGGCCTGGGGTTGCTCAACGTGGCCATCGCGACCCTCTGGCAGTAGGCTCCGGCCACGCCGACGACGACGGCGGCGCACCCTGCGCGGGTGCGTCGCCGTCGTCGTTAACCCTAGGATAGGAAGCGGCAGGATCCGCCGACTGGCCGGATCACTGATCAACGACGCTGAGGAGTGGACATGGCAACGACACGCACCGCACACACTGTATGGAACGGCGACCTGATGACCGGAGCGGGCAACACCAGCCTGGACACCTCGGGAGTGGGTACCTTCGACGTCACCTGGAAGGCCCGCGCCGAGTCGGCCGAGGGCAAGACCAGCCCCGAGGAACTGATTGCCGCCGCGCACTCCGCCTGCTTCTCGATGGCCTTCAGCCACGCCCTGGCGCAGGCCGGCCACACCCCCGAGGAGGTCAACACAAAGGCCGACGTCACGTTCGAGCCCGGAACCGGCATCACCGGCAGCCACCTGACCCTCAACGCCCGGGTACCCGGGATCTCCGAGGAGGACTTCCAGCGGATCGCCGGGGAAGCCAAGACCGGCTGCCCCGTCTCCGCGGCGCTGACCGGCATCAAGATCACCCTGGACGCGACGCTCGCAGCCTAGGCCACCGCAGCCACGACAGAGGCCCCCGCACTCCGGTTCTACCGGAGCGCGGGGGCCTCTGCCGTGCGCTAGCTGTGCTGCTGCCGGGCCGGCAGCGGGGCCGGACGGACCGTCCGGTACCCCTCGCGCAGCGGCGGCCGGTCCGTGGGCAGCTCCTGGATCATTTCCTTGAGCGCCCCGATACCGTATTCCAGCTGCGGGTCCGTGCCGGCGGCGTAGGCGTGCGGCGGGAAGATGACCTCGATGTCCGGATCGACGCCGTGGTTCTCCACGCCCCAGCCCACGCCGCCGCTGAACCAGGTCGCATACCGGGGCTGGGTCACTCCGGTGCCGTCCGCCAGGGAGAAGCGGTTGTCGATGCCGACGACGCCGCCCCACGTCCGGGTGCCGATGACCGGACCGATTCCCCGCAGCTTGGAGACCTGGGTGATGATGTCGCCGTCGGAGCCGGCGAATTCATCGGTGAGGATGATGACCGGGCCGCGCGGGGCGTGGTGCGGGTAGGTCCGGGGCCGTTCGCCGCGGGGCATGCTCCAGCCGGTGACCTTGCGGCCGATCAGCTCCGCCACGAGCTGGGAGGTGTGGCCGCCGCGGTTGCGGCGTACGTCCACGATCAGCCCGTCCAGGGCAGTCTCGGTGTCCAGGTCGCGGTGCAGCTGCGCCCAGCCGTTGGCCATCATGTCCGGGATGTGCAGGTAGCCGAAGGTCCCCTGCGAGGCTTCCCGCACGGTCCGGCGGTTGGAACCGACCCACTCCTGGTAGCGCAGCCGTTCCTCGTCCTTGACCGGGACGACGGCGACGCGGCGCTGCTGCCCGGCGCGGGGACCGTGGCCGGGCCCGTTCCGCAGGGTCAGCTCGACGGCGCGGCCGGCGGCTCCCGCCAGCTGCATGGCCGGTGACAGGTCGGCGCTGAGTTCCACGCCGTCGATGGCCAGCAGCACGTCGCCGGGCCGGGCGTCGACGCCGGGCCGGGTCAGCGGCGAGGTGGCCAGCGGGTCGGAGGACTCCCCGGCCAGGATGCGGGTGATCTGCCAGCCGTCGCCGGTGGCCGCGAGGTCGGCGCCGAGCCGTCCCTGGCCGTTGCTGCCGTTCTCCGTCACCAGGGCGGGGCGGACGTAGGCGTGCGAGGTGCCGAGCTCGCCGTGCAGCTCCCACAGCAGGTCCACCAGGTCGTCATGCGAGCC
>DASSXE010000298.1:0-2261 GCA_035704125.1 Arthrobacter sp. | reverse complement strand
CGGCGGGCCAGCGTGTGTTCCTCGGAGACCCGGCCGCGGAGGCGGACGACGTCGGAGGCTGAGTAATCCCGAGTGACACCTTCCCAGCGCGGGTTGGCAGCCCACTCGAGCTCCAGGGCGGCAGCCTGCTGTTCGGGCGTCTGCTGGTTGGGCTCAAATGCTGCAGTCATTGCTGATCTCCTTCGGTGGCCCGGGCCGGCGGGGACCGCTTCTTCGCGGGGTCCCACCGGCTGCTCCGGGGTTATGAATCTTTCTGTGAGATCTACTTTTCTTCAGTTTCAAGGGGCTTTCTAGACTAAATCTCTGGAAAGAAACGCACTTCTTCCCGTATTCTCAAAAAATGCACCCGAGCAGCTGGAACCGCCAGACCACAGCCCCCGCCCTTCCTGCCGAACCCGAGGTGGACGTCATCAGCATGGGCCGCCGGGTCCGCCACCTGCGCAAGGCGGCCGGGCTGACGCTCGACGACCTGAGTGCCGCCGTCGGGACCGCACCAAGCCAGCTGAGCCTGATCGAAAACGGCAAGCGCGAACCCAAGCTCGGCCTGCTCCAGCAGCTCGCGGCGGCCCTGGGCGTGAGCATCGACGAGCTGCTCGGCGCGGAGCCGCCCAACCGCCGGGCGGCCCTGGAAATCGAGTTGGAGCGCTACCAGCGCAGCCCGATCTACGAGTCGCTGAATCTGCCCAAAATCCGCATCAGCTCGCGGCTGCCGATGGATGTGCTGGAGTCCATGGTGGGGCTGCAGCACGAGCTGGAACGGCGGCTGAACGAGCAGGTGGCCACCCCGGAGGAGGCCCGCCGCGCCAACGGCGAACTGCGGGCCATGATGCGGGAGCGGAACAACTACTTCCCGGAGTATGAGGCGGAGGCGCAGAAGGTCCTGGCCTCGGTGGGCCACACGTCCGGCCCGCTGTCCCACCACGTCATCGCGGACATTGCCGGGCACCTGGGTTTCAGCCTGCATCACGTGGGGGACCTGCCGCACTCCACCCGCTCGGTGACGGACCTGAAGAACCGCCGAATTTACCTCACGCAGAACGCCCGGAGCGACCACGACCCCCGCTCGGTGCTGCTGCAGGCCCTGGGCCACTACGTCCTGGGCCACCAGACGCCCACCAACTACGGCGACTTCCTGATGCAGCGGGTCGCGACCAACTACTTCGCCGCCGCACTGCTGCTGCCGGAACAGGCCACCGTGGAGTTCCTGCAGCGCGCCAAGGCGGCCAAAGAAATCGCTGTCGAGGACATCCGCGATGCCTTCGCCGTGTCCTATGAGACGGCCGCGCACCGCTTCACCAACCTCGCCACGCAGCACCTGGACCTGCGCACGCACTTCCAGAAGACGCACAAGAGCGGCATCATCTACAAGGCCTACGAGAACGACGGCGTGACGTTCCCGCAGGACCACACCGGCGCCATCGAGGGCCAGCCCTCGTGCAAGAACTGGACTTCCCGCGTGGTCTTCGACGTGCCGGACAAGTTCAGCGCTTACAACCAGTACACGGACACGCCCGCCGGGACGTACTGGTGCACGGCCCGGACCGAACGCTCCGCGAACGGCGAGTTCTCCCTCTCCGTGGGCGTGCCGTACGCGCAGGTGAAGTGGTTCCGCGGCCGGGACACCACGGAACGGTCCAAGTCGACCTGCCCGGACGAGAGCTGCTGCAAGCGTCCGCCGGCCGCCCTGGCCTCGGAGTGGGCCGGCAACGCCTGGCCCTCGGCCCGTGCGCACTCGCACCTGCTGGCCGCCATGCCGCCCGGTGCCTTCCCCGGCGTGGACGAGACCGAGGTCTACTCCTTCCTGCAGGCCCACTCCGGCTCCTGACGTTCCCCTCCCCTCCCGACGCTCCCTCACGTCCTGCGGGTTCTTCGGCGACCCTCCCTCACGTTTGGTTCGCTACCGCGGGACCCTCCCTCAGATTCGGGGGAGCGCCCCTCGGGGGAGGTTTCGCATAGGGGGCGACTATTGTGGCCAGTGTCAGCTCATCGATCCATCTTGCGGGAGCGTGCACTATGGCCAAGGAATTAGCCACCCAGCTTGTCGAACAACTCCAGGCTGCCGGTGTGCAGCGGATCTACGGCATTGTCGGCGACAGCCTGAATCCAATCGTTGACGCGGTGCGGAAAACCGGCGGCGCCGCGAAGGGCGGGATCGACTGGATCCACGTCCGGCACGAGGAAGCCGCCGCCTTCGCCGCCGCGGCCGAGGCGCAACTGACCGGCAAGCTCGCGGTCTGCGCCGGTTCCTGCGGACCGGGCAA
>DASSXE010000287.1:0-4093 GCA_035704125.1 Arthrobacter sp. | reverse complement strand
CCAGTCGTCCTCGCTGCCCAGCAGCCGCGGAACCGCCGCGACCGCGTGGTGCGCGCCGGGACCCCAGGCGCGGGCCTCTACCCAGGGCGCCGCCGCCGGGCCCGCCGTCGTCAGGCGCAGGCTTGCCGGCCCGCCGGCGGTCGTGAAGGCGAGCCACACGCCGTCCGGGGTGACGCGGACTGAGGGGTCGCCGTGGCCCCGGCGCAGCGGCCCGATGGTCTGCAGCAGGTCGAACGGGCCGCGCGGATGCCACCGCAGCGAGGCGTCCGCCGAGGCGGACGCGCCTGCGGGGAGTTCAGCGGTGGTCACCCCAATATGTTCCCACGCAGGGCCGACGGCGGGCACATCCACGGCCGGTCGCGGAGGTCCTTCCGGGGTCCAACGGCCCTGAACCGCAACCCGCTTTCGGGCCTACAATCCGGAACAGGAAAAGGTGTTCCGGGCACGGCACAGGGGTCAGGAACCCGTCAACGTGAGGAGACGTCACATGGCCGGTGGAGTGGTGCACTTCGAGCTTCCCGCAGACGATGAGGACCGCGCCCGGGAGTTCTACAAGGCGATTTTCGGCTGGACCTTCCAGGTGATGCCGGAGATGGAATACAGTCTGGCCCTCACGACTCCGCTGGATGACCACGGCAGGCCGGCAGTGCCGGGGTCTATCAACGGAGGCCTGTTCCGCCGCGGCGACCTCACCGCGCCGGTCATCACCGTCGACGTCGAAGACATCGATGCCGCGCTCCGGCAGATCGCGGCCCGGGGCGGCTCGGTGGTCCGGGACAAGATGGAGGTGCCGGGCTCGGGCTGGAACGCGTATTTCAAGGACCCGGAGGGCAATGTGGTGGGGCTGTGGCAAAACGCGGCGCCGGCGCCGGGAGAAGATCTGGGCGCCTGACCCGTCAGTGCATGCCGCTGCCCAACCACAGGGCCACCACGGCCAGTGGCAGGGTCACGAGGACGGCGGCGAGGCCGGCCAGGGCGAAACCGCCCCAGCGGATCTCGACGTTGAGTGCCCGCAGCCGCTCGTGCCAGAGCAGTGTCGCCAGGGACGCCCACGGGGTCACCAACGGGCCCAGGTTCACGCCGATCAGCAGCGCCGCGAGCCGCACGGGCGAGCCTCCCACCGGCTCCAGAGCCAGGTAGGCCGGCAGATTGTTGACGACATTGGCAGCCCCCGCGCCGAGCCCGGCGAGTTGCAACAGCGCCGGCAAACCGTCCCCGGATCCCGCGATACCGGCCAGGGCCCGGGTGAGCCCGTTGGCGTGCAGGGTCTCCACCACCATGAACAGGCCGACGGTGAGCATCAACGGGCGCCAGGGGACCATCGACCAGCGCAGTGAAGACCGGCGGCGCCACACGAACAACGCCAGCAGGACGACGGCGGCTGCGGTCGCCGGGAGGTACACGGGGATTCCCGAGACCAGAGCGGGCAGCAACAGCACCATGACGCCCGATGACGCGTACAGCAGCACCTTGTCCCGGGTCCCATGCGCGGGTTGCGCGCGGTAGCCGCCGCGCAGGTCCTTCCGGAAAGCAAGCCAGAGCAGCGCCAGCGGCAGCAGGATTCCCACCAGCGACGGGGCCCAGACCAGGGCGGCGAAGCCAGCCGGGCTAAGGCCCAGCCGGGACTGGGCCAGGAGGTTGGTCAGGTTCGAGACCGGCAGCAGCAGCGAGGCCGTGTTGGCCAGCCAGATGGTGGTCAGGGCGAACGGCAGCGGCGGGATACGCGCGTGCACGGCCAGCAGCACGACGACGGGCGTGACCAGCACCGCGGTGGTGTCCAGAGACAGGAAGACCGTTGAGACAGTGGACAGGCCGATCACCAGGAACCACAGCAACAGGACGCGGCCCCGGCCCCAGGCGGCCAGGCGGTCCGTGACGGCGCGAAACAGGCCGGCGTCGTCCACCAGCTCGGTCACCAGGGACATGGCCACCACAAAACCCAGCACCGGGACGGTACGGTTGGACAGCTCCCGGAAGGCAGGCAGCGGCAGGAGCCCGCTTAGCAGGGCCACGGCTCCGGCCAGGAGCATCCCACCGGGGACCGCGTAGCTGCGCAGAACCGGCAGCCAGGTTTTTCGATTCACCGGCTAATCCTCGCACCCGAGGAGGCCGCGCGCCCCCTCTCGGCCTGCCTGCGCGCGCGGAGACGGTAACTTTGTATCTATGAAGTACGCGCCGTCCGTTCTGGACCTCATCGGCAACACGCCGCTCGTCAAACTCAACCACGTCACCGAAGGCATTGCCGCGACGGTGCTGGTGAAGCTGGAATACCTGAACCCCGGCGGATCCATCAAGGACCGGATCGCGGCCAAGATGATCGAAGAGGCGGAACGCAGCGGCAAACTCAAGCCGGGCGGCACCATCGTGGAGCCGACGTCCGGCAACACCGGGGTGGGCCTGGCCCTGGTGGCGCAGCAGAAGGGCTACCGCTGCATCTTCGTGGTCCCGGACAAGGTGGGCGAGGACAAGCGCGCAGTGCTGCAGGCCTACGGCGCCGAGGTGGTGGTGACCCCCACCGCCGTCGCCCCGGACAGCCCGCAAAGCTACTACGGCGTCTCGGACCGGCTGGTCAGCGAAATCCCCGGCGCGTACAAGCCGGACCAGTTCTCCAACCCCGCCGCCCCGGGCAGTCACTACGAATCCACCGGCCCCGAGATCTGGCGGGACACGGACGGCCTGGTCACCCACTGCGTGATCGGCGCGGGGACCGGCGGCACCATCACCGGCACCGGCCGCTACCTCAAGGAGGTCTCCGCGGACCGGCCCGAGGCCGACGGCGGAATGGTCAAGATCATCGGCGCCGATCCGGCAGGCTCGGTTTACTCCGGCGGCACCGGCCGGCCGTACTTCGTCGAGGGCGTCGGCGAGGACATGTGGCCGGGCAACTACGACAAGGCCGTTCCGGACGACGTCATCGCCGTCAGCGACGCCGACTCCTTCGCCATGACCCGCCGCCTGGCCCGCGAGGAAGGCCTGCTCGTCGGCGGCTCCTCCGGCATGGCCGTGGTGGCCGCGCTGCGGGCCGCCGAGGACCTGCCTGCCGACGCCGTCGTCGTCGTGATCCTGCCCGACTCCGGCCGCGGCTACCTGGCCAAGATCTTCAACGACCAGTGGATGCGGTCCTATGGCTTCCTCTCCGGCGGAGACGAAGCCTCCGTGGGCGAGGTGCTCAAGGCCAAGACCGGGGAACTGCCTGACCTGGTACACATCCACCCGAACGAGAGCGTCCGCGATGTCATCAACATCATGAACGAGTACGGCGTCTCGCACATCCCGGTCCTCTCACAGGAGCCTCCCGTGGTCATGGGCGAGGTGCTCGGCGCCGTTGACGAACGCACCCTGACCGCCAAACTGTTCCGTGGCGAGGCCAACCTCACGGACAAGATCTCCGAACACATGGAGGCCCGGCTGCCGGTAATCGGTTCCCTGGAATCGATCTCCACCGCCCGCGAACTCCTCTCCGGCACGGACACCTTGATGGTGACCTTCGTCGGCGCTCCGGTGGGGATCCTGACCCGCCACGACCTCCTCGCCTACCTCAGTAACTGACACCTCCAAGGAGTCCCATGTCCCAGTCTGAAAGCACTTCCGCCGCCGGCTTCAACACCCGGGCCGTGCATGCCGGCCAGGCTTTTGAGCCGCGCACCGGTGCCGTTGTTCCGCCGCTGCACTTCTCCTCCACCTACGCGCAGGACGGCATCGGCGGTCTCCGCGCGGGCTACGAGTATGGCCGCGGCGGCAACCCCACCCGCGACGCCCTGCAGGAACAGCTCGCCGCCCTGGAAGGCGGCAGCGCAGCGTTCTCCTTCGGCTCCGGCCTGGCCGCCGAGGACTCGATGATCCGGGCCCTGACCCGGCCGGGGGACCACATCGTGCTCGGCAACGATGCCTACGGCGGCACCTACCGGCTGATCAGCCGCGTCCTGGGTGACTGGGGCATCGGCAACACCCCGGTGGACATGTCCGACCTGGACGCCGTGGCGAAAGCCGTGGCAGCTGGAGGTTCGAACGGCGGCGCGGCCGGCGGCAAGACGAAGCTGGTCTGGGTGGAAACCCCGTCCAACCCGATGATGAAGATCACCGACATCGCCGC